>JBOGIC010000920.1:0-3796 GCA_050744985.1 Acidimicrobiales bacterium | reverse complement strand
GCGGTCACGCCGGCCGACGTCGCGAGCGCACTCGGCGACCGCGACGCGGGTGTGCGACGGCGGGCGTGCGAGGTCGGCGCCGGCGTGCCCGAGGCCGCGATCGCGCCGGGCCTCGACGACCCGGAGCCCTTCGTGGTGGAGGCGGCGGCCTGGGCGCTCGGAGAGCAGGGTGCGGTCGGGGCCGTGGCGGCCCTGACTCACGTCGCCGCCGACCACGACGACGCGCTGTGCCGTGAGGCCGCCGTCGCCGCCCTGGGCGCGATTGGCGACCCTGCCGGCCTGCCCGCCATCCTCGCCGCCACCCGGGACCGCCCGGCGGTACGCCGGCGCGCCGTCATCGCCCTGGCGCCGTTCGACGGGCCGGAGGTCGACGAGGCCCTGGCCCGGGCCCTCGAGGACCGCGACTGGCAGGTTCGCCAGGCCGCCGAAGACCTCGTTTGATCCGCGCCATTGGGGCTGTGAAGCCCCTCTTCTGCAAACCAAACGGAGGAGGTGGCGGTCCCTTAGCGGCCCTCGGCCCCCATGAACAGCGACTTCAGGGACTCGAAGGCCTCCAGGCACTTGCCGGCGCCCAGCACGACGCACTCGAGGGGGGCATCCACCAGGTTGACCGGCAGCGCCGTCTCCTCGGCCAGGCGCCGGTCGAAGCCGCGCAGCAGGCCCCCGCCGCCGACGAGGTGGATGCCCTGGGCGATGAGGTCCTGCGCCAACTCGGGCGGGGCCATGCCCAGGCAGTCGACCACGGAGTCGACGATCGCCCGCACCTGCTCGTCGATCGCCTCCCGGATCTCGTCCGGCGACAGGATGGCCGTCTTGGGGAGCCCGCTCATGAGGTCGCGCCCGCGCACCTCGGCCTTGACCTGATCCTCGATGGCGTAGGCGGACCCGATGGCGAGCTTGATCTCCTCCGCCGTGCGCTCGCCGATCGCCATCCCGTACTCCCGCCGCACGTAGGCCTGGATCGACGCGTCGATGTCGAAGGACCCGATGCGGATGGCGCGCAGGGCGACGATCCCGCCCAGGGAGATCATCGCCGTCTCCGTCGTGCCGCCCCCGATGTCGACGACCATGTTGCCCAGCGGCTCGTGGATCGGCAGGCCCGCGCCGATGGCCGCCGCCATGGGCTGGGCCACGAGCTGGGCATCCGCAGCACCGGCCTGGCGCGCCGCTTCCTTCACGGCCCGCCGCTCGACCTCGGTGATGGCCGACGGGACGCACAGCAGCACCCGCGGGCGCTGGAAGCGGGACAACCCGGCCCGCTGGAGCAGCAGGCGGATCATGCGCTGGGTGATGTCGAAGTCGGTGATGGCCCCCTTGCGCAGGGGGCGGACAGCCTGGATGTAGCCGGGGGTGCGGCCGATCATCTGCCACGCCTGGTGGCCCATGGCCAAGACGTCGTGCGTCTGGACGTTGAGGGCGATAACCGTGGGCTCGTTGAGGACTATTCCACGACCCTTCGCGTACACCAGCGTGTTCGCGGTGCCAAGGTCGATGGCGAGGTCCCTAGCCAGCGCGGGGGTCCCGGCTACGCGGCTGGGCGTTCGGCCGTCGCCGCCGTGGCTGGGCCACGTCGGTCCACGATTCGGGCGAGAGCGCCTTGCGCTCCTCCTCGAACGCCCGCATGTGGGATTCCATCGAGCTGGGTGACCGCTCGCGGAACCACAGCACGAATCCTCCGATCAGGCTGAGCACCACGATCGCGATGAGGAAGACGAGGCTGCTCATGAGGCGACCTCGCTGACGGGGTGGCTGCACGCGGACCAGTCCTCGCCGCCGTCCCAGACCTCGCGCTTCCAGATGGGAACCGTGGCCTTGACCGTGTCGATGGCGTAGCGCGCGGCGTCGAACGCTTCGGCCCGGTGCGGCGCCGAGGCGACGACGGCTACCGACACCTCCCCGACCCCGAGCGTGCCGACCCGGTGGTGGATGCCCAGCCGGACCACATCGGGCCACCGGCGCCGCGCCTCGGCGGCGATGGCCTCGAGCCGGACGCTCACCTCTTCGTCGTAGGCCTCGTAGGTCAGGCTGGTGACGCCGGGCCGTCCCTCGGCGTGGTCGCGGACGGTGCCGAGGAACAGCACGACGCCACCGCACGACGGCTGGCCGGCCCATTCCAGGACCTCGGCCACCGCGATGGTGCCGTCGCGGAGCGCCAGCCAGTCGACCGCACCAGGATCATCCAGCCGGTCCACCGCCGTATGGTATTCCGGGCAGGGGCGCGGTGGGGGAACGGGGCCCCGCCGGTATGCTCCCCGGCATGGAGTTCGTCGAGTCGGACGACGGACCGCCGCACCGCCGGCCGCCCGCACTCGACGACCGCATCTGGCGTCACCCGTCGGAAATGGGCGGCGGCGCCCCTCCCGGCCGGCCCCGCAAACCGCGCAAGACGATCCCGCAGCGCTCGGCCTGGATTGCGGTCGTCGTGGCCGCGCTCGGCGCGAGCGTGCTGACGACCGGGCTGCTGGTGGCGTTCGGACCGGTCCGCCATCGTGACGCGATCACGACGCGGGCCACCGTGCTGCCCGGCGAGGCGCCGGTCACGCCGACCGAACCGGTCGTCGCGATCGCCGAGCGCGTGCGCCCCGCCATCGCCCTCGTCAAGGTGCACAAGCCCAGCGGCAACGTGAGCGGCTCGGCGGTGATGTTCCTGGCCGACGGGCACCTGCTGACCAACGCCCACGTCGTCGCCGATGCCGACACCATCCGCGTGCTGATGAGCAGCGGCATCGAGTTGCCGGGCCGGGTGATCGGCAGCGACCCGGTCACCGACACCGCCGTGGTCAAGGTCGACGGCGGGTCGTCGTTCCCGGTCGCCGATCTGGGCAGCGCCGCCAACCTCAAGGTCGGGCAGACGGCCATCACGATGGGCTCGCCCCTGGCCCTGGCCGGCGGGCCGTCGGTCACCGTCGGGGTGATCAGCGCCCTGCATCGGTCGGTGCGCACCCGCAGCACCGTCTCGCTGTTCGACATGATCCAGACCGACGCTCCCATCTCGCCGGGCTCGTCGGGCGGCGCCCTCCTCGACGGCGCCGGCCGGGTGATCGGCATCACGACGGCCATGGCCGTCAGCGACGTCGGCCCCGAGGGGCTCGGCTTCGCCACGCCCGTCGACGTGGCCCGCTCCGTCGCCGACGAGCTGATGACGACGGGCCGCGCGACCCACGCCTGGATGGGCATCGAGGGCAGCGATCTCGACGGCGCCATGGCCCACGACCTGGCTGTCGCCGGTGGGGCGATGATCAACAGCCTCAAGGACGGGGGCCCGGCGGCAGCGGCCGGACTGGCCGTGCGGGACGTCATCGTGGCCATCGACGGCGCGCCTGTCGGCTCCATGAACAGCCTCGTCGTGGCCCTGCGCAAACATCGGCCCGGCGAGTCCATGGCCGTCGAGGTCATCCGCGACCGCCAGCGGTGGACCAAGAACGTCACGGTCGCCGAGCGCCCCGACACCCCCTGACCCCCGACCGCTTTACTCCGCGGAATTGGCCCTCTGGGGTTCCACTTTCGCGAAGTAAACGCGGGGGTGGGCCTAGGCTGCGTCAATGAGCGGTTCAGGCCCACCCGGAGGCGGCAACCCCTTCGAGGGCTTCCCGTTGTTCGGCGACCTGGCGAAGATGTTCGCCAGCCAGGGCCCGGTGAACTGGGACGTCGCGCGGCAGATGGCGCTGTGGGTGGCGACGGAGGGGCAGCCCCAGGGCAACGTCGACCCGATGGAGCGCATCCGGCTCGAGGAGCTGGCGCGTGTGGCCGACCTGCAGGTCTCGGACTTCACCGGCCTCACCACCTCGATCACGGG
>JBOGIC010000919.1:0-3911 GCA_050744985.1 Acidimicrobiales bacterium | reverse complement strand
GTCCTGACGGCGGCCCGCGCCGTGCGCGGTGACGTCGAGGCGCTCGCCGGCCCGCTCCCCCGGATCACGTGGCAGGAGGCGCAGGACCGGTTCGGTAGCGACAAGCCCGACCTGCGGTTCGGGATGGAGCTCACCGACCTGACGGGGCTGTTCGCCCGGACCGCCTTCCGCGCGTTCCAGCCTCCGGCGACGGTCAAGGGCATCGCCGTGCGCGGGCAAGGCGACATGAACCGCGCGCAGCTCGACCGGCTGACCGACCGCGCCAAGGCGGCCGGCGCGGCCGGACTGGTGTGGATGCGAGCGACGCCGGAGGGCGGCGTCGACTCACCGGTGGCCAAGTTCCTGTCCGAGGAGGAGGTGGCGGGCCTGCTCGCGACCCTCGGCGCCGCCGGTGGGGACCTGGTGCTCATCGTCGCCGGCGAGCGTCCGATCGTGAACGCGGCGCTGGGCGCGCTGCGGGTCGAGCTGGGCCGCCCGCCGGTGAGCGAGGGCGGGCTGCGCCTCGTGTGGGTGACCGAGTTCCCCCTGTTCGAAGGGCAGACCGCCGATGGCCGGCTGATCCCGGCCCACCATCCCTTCACGATGCCGCACCCCGACGACCTCGACCGGCTGGAGTCCGACCCGCTGTCGGTGCGCTCCCAGGCCTACGACCTCGTCCTCAACGGCTGGGAGCTGGGCTCGGGCAGCATCCGTATCCACCGGCCCGAAATCCAGGAGCGGATCTTCGGGTTGCTCGGCATCGACCCCGAGCACGCCAAGCTGCGCTTCGGCTTCCTTCTCGACGCCTTCCGCCACGGCGCCCCGCCGCACGGTGGCTTCGCTTTCGGGATCGACCGCCTCACCGCCATCTTGGCGGGCGAAGAGAACATCCGGGAGGTCATCGCCTTCCCGAAGACCCAGTCGGGCATCGACCCCCTCACCGGCGCGCCGAGCCCGCTCGAGTCGCCGCAGCTCGACGAGCTCGGGCTCCAGGTCAAGCCGCGACCGAGCTGAACCGCTCGGCCTCGGCGTACCATCGGTGCCCGTGGCAGGCGCGACACCGGTCCCCCAGTCACCGACGCCGCCGCCCCCGGCCGGCGGGTGGCGCACGCAACCGATGGGAGCGAAGGTCGACCTGGAAGACCACGCCGCCGTCATGGCCGCCCTGGAGGCAACGGCGTGAGCGCGACGGTGGACGCGGGGGTATTGCTCCACGCCACCGACGAGTCCAGCCGGTTCCACGCACCGGCGCTACGCCTGCTCGGGGATCTCATGGCCGGGCACGGTCCGCTCGTGTTGTTCTGGCCGGTCGTGTTCGCCTACATCCGCATCGCGACGCATCCGGGCGTGTTCGACCAGCCGCTGTCGAAGGACCATGCCCGCACCAACATGGAGGCCCTGCTCGACCACCCCAACGTCGAGGCCATCGGGGAGGACGACTCGTTCTGGGGCGCGTACCGCGCCGCCGCCGGGCAGGTGTTCGTGCGAGGCGACTATGTGGCCCACGGCTACCTGGCCGCGCTCATGCGCCAGCACCGGGTGCCGGTCATCTGGAGCCACGACCGGGCCTACCGGCGGTTCCCCGGCATCACCGTGAAGGACCCGTTCTCGGCGAGAACCGGTGGCGTACTTCGTTCCCGTTGACGACCCCGCCGACGAGCGCATCGCCGACTTCACCGACCTGAGGAACAAGGACCCGCGTCACTTCCTCGTGGCCGAGGGCGCGCTCGCCGTCCGCCACCTGATCCAGTCGCCCTACGGGATCCGCTCCCTGCTCGTGACCGACCGCGGCCGGCGGGCGCTGGAGCCCGACCTGGACGGCGTCGACGCGCCCGTCTTCGTCGTGTCGCAGCCGCTGATGGCGACGATCTGCGGGTTCAACTTCCACCGCGGCGCCCTGGCCGCCGCCGACCGGCTCCCCCTCCTGCGCCTCAGCGACCTGCTGCGGACCGTGGACGGGCCCGTCCTCGTGGTCGAAGGCGTCAACGACCAGGAGAACCTGGGCGCGCTGTTCCGCAACGCCGCGGCGTTCGGGGCGGGATGCGTGGTACTCGACCCGACCTGTACCGATCCGCTGTCGCGCCGCTGCATCCGGGTGTCGGTGGGGAACGCCCTCCGCGTGCCGTTCACCCGTGCCGACGAGTGGCCGGGGGCGCTCCGGGCCCTGCAGGAGCACGGGTACGAGGTGCTCGCCCTCACCCCGTCGGCCGCGGCCGAACCCATCGACGCGGTCATGCCCCGTCGCCGTCAGGCGCTCCTCGTGGGCGCCGAGGGGCCGGGGCTGTCCGGGGCCGCGCTGGGCGCCGCCGACCGACGGGTGCGGGTGACGCTCGCCGGCGGCGTCGACTCGCTCAACGTCGCGACGGCGGCGGCCATCGCCCTGCACCGGCTGATGCCGCCGGGCTGAATCTCCTCAGCGGTTGCAGCGGGCGAGTGACGGCAGGAAGTCGTCCGCCCCGGTCAGCACGTACATGTCGGAGATGAAGCCTCCGCCCTCGACTTGGTCCCAGACCTTGGACTCGCGCGTCTTGGTCGTGTTCTCGATCAGCTGGCCCTGCGCCTGGCACACGACGAGGACCGACTGGTTCTCCCGGACCTCGCCCACCCGTTTCGAGCCGACGTCCGGTTCGGCCATCACGGCGACGCCGCACTTCGACGGGTTGAGCTCACAGGTCCCGGTGATCTTGAACCGCTGCGGGGACGTCACGATCGTCGTCGTCGTGGTCGGCGGCGTGGTGGTGGCGGGCGGCGCCGTGGCGGGCGGCGGAGTGGTCACCGCGGCCTTGGCCGTCGTGGCGGGCCCGGCCTGGGCGGTCGACCCGGACGAGCTGCGGGAGGCGACACCCAGGGCGACCACCGCGGCGGTTGCGAGAGCGACGGCCGCAAGGATCGCCACGCGGCGGCCGCCGAGACGGGCCTCGGCCTCGGCGGGTGCATCGGTCGGTGCGGGGTCGGTGGGCTCCCCGGGCGGCGGCGGTGGTGGGGGAGCGGGCGACGCCGGAGGCCTGGGCGGTGGGATGCGGACGGTCGGCAGTGCGGGTGCGGAGGCGCGTGCCCCGCGCCGGCCCCTGGCCGCGGGCAACGTCTTGCGCAGGACGGTGAGCAACCGCTCGACGTCCAGCCCGAAGCGAGTGGACGTCAGCTCCACGGCCTGCCGGCGGACCAGCGGGACCATGCCCGCCGGAAGCTCGTCGGCCGCCGGAAGCCGGGCGCCGTCGATCAGGACGGGAATGACCCGGATCCCCCGGGCGAGCGCGGCTTCGATCTCCACCCGCACGAGATCGTTCGGGTCGTCGAGGCGGCGCCGCCCGGCGGAGTCGGTGACGTCGAGCCACCGGCTCCCGATGACGGCGAGGAACACGTCGCAGGACGCGACCGCCCCGGTGATCGACTCCACGAAATCGTCGCCCGGGCTGATCGAGTCGACGTCCTTGAAGATCTCCTCGTCTCGAAAGTGGTCGTTGAGGCGGTCGAACAGCCACCCGGCCGGGTATGCCGCGTCCTCCCGGCGGTAGTTGATGAAGATCCGCCCCGCGCTACGAAGCCCCGATTCCCCCATGCCACGACGAGCCGCCCGCCCGGCCGAGAAATACAACCCGTAGCGAACGCCCGGTCGGCGTGGTCCTCCGGGCCCCCTACGGAGCCAACGTCAGTTGGATCAGGGCGCCCGCCTCGGGGGTGGCGGTGATCGTGTCGTTGCCGTCCAGGCCGTTGACCGTGAGGCGGTCGGTGCCGGGCGCGGCGTGCACGACCCGCACCCGGGCCGCCAGCCCGTTCACGACCGCGTCGGCCCCGTCGGCCACGACGCTCACGGTGTCGTCGCCCCCGGTGCCGTTGGCCACCACGGTGTCGACCGCCCCGTCGTCGCCGCCCACCGAGGCGGCCAGGTCGCTGCGCACCTCGGTCATGTCGGTGCCCGAGAGGTCGTTGAC
>JBOGIC010000918.1:0-8169 GCA_050744985.1 Acidimicrobiales bacterium | reverse complement strand
GGCGTTGGGGCCAATGCGGGCGGAACGGCTGGCGGCGGGGCGAGAAACGGCGGTGCGTAGGCACGGGGAGGTTCGGCCGGCACGACCGGCGCCGGGTCGACGGTGGCGAGCACCGCCTGCAACAACTCCTCCCGGGCCGTGGCCACGAGGTCCTCGGCGTGCTTCCGCGCCGCCTGCACGCGGCGCGCCGCTTCCTGGCGCGCGTACTCGATCTCCGCCGCGCGCTCCGCCCGGTCGGATTGGGGCACGTGTGCGGGCTCCGCCTCGGCCTCGCCGGCATCGTGCAGCACACCCCGGAGCTCGAGCTGCAGCTTGGCGAGGTCGGCGCGCGCCGAGGAGAGGAGCGCCTCGACGTCCTCGTAGGCCACCACGGACAGCGGTGCGAGCTCGGGGAGCCCTCCGTCGTGTACCTGAGCCCCATTCGCGTTCACGGCTGCCCCGAGCGCGGTCCAGCTCACCGGCGCATCGACGCCGCCGCCGTCCGGATGGCCGCCGCCTGCTCCTCCGCGTGGGTCAGCAGCCGCGTCACCTCGGCGGTGGCGGCCGCCTCGATGGCTTCGAGGACCTGCCGGTGCCCGCGCTCGGCGGCGACGTGGTCGTTCTTGACCGTCTCGGTGCGGCCGATGCGAGCCCGCTGGGCGGCGATCTGGTCGCGCAGCCGCACGCACTCGGCTTCGATGCCGGCCAGGTACCGACCCAGACTGCCGGGGTCGTATGCGACGTGGTGGGGAAGGTCGGGCACGAGCGGCGCGGACGACGGCGACGAAGTTGGGGACACGTCAGCCGGCGGCAGCCCATCCGACGGGCGGCGCGCGGGTCGAACGGCTCGGGCTGCGACCATACGGCCGGGACACTAGGAGAGGGTTTGTGGCCTACCCCTGAACGGCGGGTGAAGAAACAGGAACTGAGCGCGCCGTTACCTGGGCGTCACGCGGAAGACGCCGAGCCGTCGCGCCGATGTTCCACCCGCGTAACTCCCCGGCCGTAGGTTGCGCGGCATGGACAGGACCGCGAGACGCCGCGACCCGCTCGCCGACGCGCTGCCGCGGCAGTTCTTCCAGGCGTCGCTGTTGCTGCTGATCGGGCGGCGACCGGCGTACGGCTACAGCCTGCGGGCGCAACTGGAGGACCTCGGTGTCGCCCGCGACGACTGGAGCCAGCTCTACCGGTGCCTGCGGGGGATGGAGCGGGCCGGTCTCGTCGTCTCGTGCTGGGAGGGCTCGGAGTCGGGCCCGGCGCGGCGCACCTACCACGCCACCGAGATGGGCCACGCTCAGCTGCGCGAGTGGGCCGGCGTGATCGCCGACGCCCAGGACCTGGTGGCGGACTTCCTGGCCCGCTGTTCCCGATCGGGGGCACCCACGCGGCAGCCGAGAGCCGGCTCCGCCTAGCCAGGGTCCTTCCGCGCCTGGGCCTCGTACTTGTACCCGAGACCGCGGATCGTGATGATCCGGGACGGGTTGGTCGGATCGGACTCGATCTTCGCCCGTAGGCGCTTGACGTGGACGTCGAGGGTCTTGGTGTCTCCGACGTAGTCGTGGCCCCAGACGCGGTCGATGAGGATCTCCCTCGTCAGCACCCGGCCGGCGTTGTCGAGCAGCTGCTCCAACAGCTCGAACTCCTTGAGGGGAAAGCTCACCTTGTCGCCGCGCACGTAGACCTCGTGGCGCTCGGGGTCGAGACGCACGTCGCCCACATCGAGCACGGCTTCGCTCGTCGACTCGTGCGCCTTGGGTGCCCGCCGCAGCGCGGCGCGCATGCGGGCGACCAGCTCACGCAGCCGGTATGGCTTGGGGACGTAGTCGTCGGCGCCCACCTCGAGCCCCACGACCGTGTCGATCTCCGAGGTCTTGGCCGACACCATGATGATCGGCACGCGGGACTTGCCCCGGATCTCGCGGCAGACGTCGATGCCCGAGACCCGCGGCAGCATCACGTCGAGCAGCACCACGTCGGGCTGCACGATGTCGAAGACTTCGAGGGCCTCCGCCCCGTCGCGCGCCACCTGCACGCGGAATCCCTCCCGTTTCAGGCCGACCGAGAGAGCGTCGACGAAGGACTCCTCGTCCTCGACGACGAGCACCGTGGTCTGTGGCTCACTCATCTGTGCCCCCTCGTCATCCGGCCTTGGCGGGCGGCGGTGCGGCCGCCGCCGCGGCGGCGACCGACCCCGGCCCGGTCGGCAACCGCAGCGTGAACGTCGACCCGACGCCCTCGAGCGAGTCGACCAGGACGTCGCCGCCGTGGTTGCTCGCGACGTGCCGGACGATAGCCAGTCCGAGCCCGGTGCCTCCGGTGTCGCGCCCGCGAGCGCGATCCACGCGGTAGAACCGCTCGAAGATGCGCTCGAGGTCTTGCGCCGGGATGCCGATGCCGTGGTCGCGTACACGCAGCTCGATCCACGCACCGTCGGTGCGACCGCCGACTTCGACCGTCGAGCCGCCGTCGGAGTACTTCACGGCGTTCTCCATCAGGTTGTAGAGCGCCGACACCAACTGGCGGCGGTCGCCCAGCACGTTGAGGGTGTGCGGCGGTTCGCCGATGCGGATGCGGATGCTGCGCTGTTCGGCGGCCGACCGCACGCGTTCGGCGGCCTGGGCGACGATGAGGTGGACCGGTACCGGCTCGCGGGTCGGCGTCTCCTCGGACTCGATGCGGCTGAGGTCGAGGAGGTCGTCCATGATCCGGGCGACGCGCTGCGCCTCGGCCTGGATGCGCCACGCCAGGCGGCTGACGACCTCGGGGTCCTCCTCACCGGCGAGGGTCTCCGCCAGCAGCCCCAGGGCGCCGACGGGCGTCTTGAGCTCGTGGCTGATGTTGGCCACGAAGTCACGGCGGATGGCCTCGAGGCGTACTCGCTCGGAGACGTCCTCGACGACGGCCACGCCGCCGATGCCGCGCCAAGCAGTCTCGAGCGGACGGGCCCGGATCGTGAGGGTCCGCCGGGGCGGCCCGTAGAGGTCGAGTGTCTCCTCGCCCGATTGGCCGTCAGCCGCATCCTTCAGCAACCGCGTCACGGCGGCGTGGGCGAGGACCTCGCCCTGGTTGTCGCCCATGTACTGCTCGGCTTCGGCGTTCTGGAACACGATCTCGCCGTTCTCGTCGGACACGATGACGCCCTCGCCGACGCTTTGGAACGCCAGCTGCATCCGGTCCCTGGCCTGCTTGGCGTCCTCGTTGCCGGCCATCGCCGACCCGACGGTGCGCTCCAGGGCGAGGAGGCTGCGCTCGAGCCCGCCCCGGCCCTCCAGCTCGAGCCCGGCCTCACCGGCCCGCGTGACAAGGGCCACGACGCGCCGCACCGTCGCCCGGCGCGAGCGCCGCACCCATACGAGCGCCACGAGCAGGAGCAGGCCGAGGACCGCCGTAGCGATCTGCCAAGGGACGACGTCCACGGGTCTAACGATAAAGGGATGGCCCGGGCAGTTTGTTGCATCATCCGATCTCAGCGGCGAGCGCGCTGGGATCGCCGGTGACGAGGTAGCTCACCCGGTCGCCGATCATCACCGCGTGATCAGCGATGCGCTCCAGATTGCGGCCGGCCGCGTGAGCATGGATCGCGAGAGCGGTTGCCCCCTCGCCGACCTGGCCCATGAGGTGCTCGGTGAGGCGCCGGTAGCAGGCGTCCAGCTCACAGTCGCGACGCCGCAGATCGCGAGCCTCGACGATGTCCTCGTCGCGCCACGCCCGGCGCGCCGAATCGAGCAGGCAGAGGGTCAGGTCGCCCATGCGCCCGAGCAGACGGAGCGTGGCCGGCTCCCGCTCCCACTCCGTGAGGGCGACCTTCGCCACGGCCACGGCACGATCGCCGGCCTTCTCGTAGTCGGCCATCACCCGGAGCGCGGCGATGAGGAACCGGAGATCGGATGCCACCGGCGCCTGCTGGGCGAGGAGGGCGTAGGCACGCTCCTCCAGGGCGAGGAACCAGGCGTCGATGCCGTCGTCCCCGGCGACGACGCGCGTGGCCGACGCAAGGTCGTCGCCCACAAGGCTCGCCACCGCGCCGGCAACTGCCGCGGCCGCCATCGACCCGAGCGCGTCCACGTCGGCTTTGAGGGTGTCCAGCGCATCTTGGAACTGGGTGCGACCGCGACGTTCGAGCTCCGCCGGCTCGAGCGGTTCGGACGCGGCAGGCTCCGTCATCCGAATCGGCCGGATACGTAGCTTTCCGTGCGGTTGTCGGATGGGCTGGTGAAGATCTTCTCGGTGCGATCGACCTCGACCAGGACCCCCGTTCGGCGGTCGGCCTTCTCGTCGACTTGGGCCGTGAAGAACGCCGTCACGTCGCTCACCCGCGCCGCCTGCTGCATGTTGTGGGTGACGATCACAATCGTGTAGTCCTTCTTGAGGTCCTGCATGAGGTCCTCGATGTGCATGGTGGCGATGGGGTCGAGCGCCGAGCACGGCTCGTCCATGAGGATCACGTCGGGTTGCGCCGCGATGGCCCGGGCGATGCACAGCCGCTGCTGTTGGCCGCCCGAGAGCTCCGTGGCCGATTTCTTCAGCCGGTCCTTGACCTCGTCCCACAACGCCGCCCGTCGCAAGGACTCCTCGACACAGGCGTCGAGGTTGACGTCGAGCTTGGCGATCCGCGGCCCGAAGGTGATGTTGTCGTAGATCGACTTTGGGAAGGGGTTGGGACGCTGGAAGACCATCCCGATCCGGCGGCGGATCTCGACCGGGTCGACGGTCGAGCCGTACAGGTTGTGACCGTGGTAGAGGATCTCGCCCTCCACCCGCGCGCCGGGCGTGAGGTCGTGCATGCGGTTCAACGACCGCAACACCGTGGTCTTGCCGCAACCCGACGGCCCGATGAGGGCGGTGATCTCGCCCCGGTGGATGTCGAGCGACACTTCGGCCACGGCGCGGAAGTCGCCGTAGAAGATGTTGACGCCGTTGATGTCGAGGACCATGTCGCGGGCGTCGGCATCGGGCACGGGCGCGTTCTCGCGCGCTGCCTCCTGGGGCACCAGGCGCGGCATGAGGGTCGCCGGGGCTTCGGGGCTGGCGTCGTTGCTCACGGCACCACCGAAGCTACCGCCGCCACGTGACAACTACTTGGACGCGAGGTAAACGGGAGGTGAACGGTCGAAACGCCCCCTGAAGCGAACTCGGCCGTGAGAAGGGGAGAAATCGACACCTGTCTTTCACCTCTCGTTCATCTCATGGCCACCTTCGGGCCAACTAGCGGCAAGGGGCCATCGGTACGGTCGCGGCAGGGACATGTCTTTCCGAAGGGGGAAGCCACCGATGGAGCCTCGAGGCCTCGCGGCGCGTGCGCGCCTGTTTGCCGTTCTGATCGTGATCGGGTTCGTGGCGGCGGCCTGTGGCGGTGGCGACGACACGTCTGCGCCCGACACCCCGACCGACGGGCCGACCACCAGCAAGGAGGCCCCGCTGTCGGGGACGCTCAACGGGTCGGGCGCGACCTTCCCGAAGGCGTTCTACGAGGTGGCCGTCCAGGACTACAAGCAGGTGCAGTCGGGGGTCACCGTGAACTACGAGGCCGTCGGCTCGGGCGCCGGCCGCCAGAAGCTGCAGGACGGCGTGGTCGACTTCGCCGGCAGCGACGCTCCCGTGGCGGCGGCGGACGTGCCCAAGTACAAGGGCGAGTTCCTGTACTTCCCGACCGTCGCCGCACCGATCACCGTGTCGTACAACCTCAGGGGGGTACGCGACCTGAAGCTGGACGCGGACACGACCGCCAAGATCTTCCAGCGCCAGATCACCACCTGGAACGACCCCGCCATTGCCGCCCTCAACTCGGGGGTGAACCTGCCGTCGACCGCGATCACCGTCGCCCACCGTTCCGACGGCTCCGGCACGACGCAGAACTTCACGCAGTACCTCGTGCTGGCGGCGCCGAGCGTGTGGACGCTGAAGAGCGGCGCGACCGTCGAGTGGCCGGCAGACACGCAGGCCGGCAACGGGAACGCCGGCGTCGCCCAGATCGTCAAGAGCACCGCCGGTGGCATCGGCTACGTCGACCTGTCCGACGCGAAGGCCTCCGGGTTGCAGTACGCCCAGATCAAGAACAAGGCCGGCAAGTTCGTGACCCCGACCGTCGCCGGGGCGGAGGCAGCCCTCGCCGGCACGCAGCTCAACCCCGACCTGACCTACAACCCGCTCAATGCCGACGGCGACGCCGCGTATCCCATCACCGCACCGACCTGGATCCTGGCCTACAAGAACCAGGCCGACAAGAACAAGGGCGCGGCGCTGAAGTCGTTCCTTCGTTACGTGGTGACCGAGGCGCAGAAGGACGCGGCCGACGTCGACTTCGCCAAGCTGCCGCCCGCCGTCCAGGCGAAGGCGCTGGCCCACGTCGAAAACATCGTCGTTCCCGCGTAGTTCGCGCTGCCTTCTTTGTAGTGACGCTCACCACCGCCCCGCCCGGCGCCCGTCCGGACCTGCCCCCCCCGGGTCTGCGATCGACGCGGGCGGGGCTGAGCGACCGGGCCTTTCGGGCCCTCTCCCTCGGGGCCGGCCTCACGGTCTTCGCCGTCCTCGGGCTGATCGCCATCTCGACGACGCGTGAGGCGTGGCCCGCCTTCCGTGCCGACGGCCTGAGCTTCTTCACGACCTCGCGATGGGCGCCGAACGTCGACGTCTTCGGCTCGCTCGCCTTCGTGTTCGGGACGGTCCTCGTGTCGGTCATCGCCCTGGTCTTCGCCGTACCCGTCAGCATGGGGATCGCGCTGTTCATCAGCGAGGTCGCACCTCGGCGGCTCCGGCGGCTGGCGGGATCGTTCGTCGACCTGCTCGCCGCCGTCCCTTCGGTGGTGTACGGCCTGTGGGGCATCCTGGTCTTCGCGCCGTTCGTCGTGAAGGTCTACGAGCCGATCAGCGAGGCGACCGAGCCGATCCCTGTGCTCGGGTGGATCTTCGGCCCACCGGTCAACGGCTTCAGCTTCGCGACCGCCGGCATCATCCTCGCCCTCATGATCACGCCCATCATCACGGCCATCACCCGCGAGGTCTTCGACACCGTGCCCGCCAGCCAGAAGGAGGCGGCCTACGCGCTCGGCTCGACGCGCTGGGAGATGATCCGCGCCTCCATCTTCCCCTACAGCCGCGCCGGCATCGTCGGCGCCGTCCTCCTCGGTCTCGGCCGCGCCATGGGCGAGACGATCGCCGTGGCGCTGGTGATCGGCTCGAGCCCCACCATCACCTCCCACATATTCCGGCCCGGCGACGCGATGGCGGCGGTGATCGCCAACCAGTTCGGTGAGGCGGGCGGGCTGCACCGCTCGGCGCTGATCGCCCTCGGCGTCGAGCTGTTCGTCATCACGATCATCGTGAACATCGTCGCACGCGCCATCGTGCACCGCCGAGCCGGCGCATGAGCGCACAGCGTCTCGCCGACTGGAACCCGGCGGCGACGGTCAGCCGGGCGCGCCGGGTGCGGAACACTCTGGCCACGGCCGCCATCTTCTTCTCGTTGGCCGTGGCGGCCGTTCCGCTCCTGCTCGTCGTGTCCTACCTGATCCAGAAGGGCGGGAAGGTCATCAGCTGGAACTTCCTCACTCAGGACATCCCGGTCATCTCGCGTCGGCCCGGGGGCGGCGTCGGGCCGGCGGTGCTCGGCACCCTGCTGATCACGGGCGCAGCGACGGCGATGGCGGTCCCGCTCGGAGTTATGGCGGCGATCTACCTCAACGAGTACGGCGGCAAGGGCCGGCTGGCGAGCACGATCCGGTTCCTCTCGGACGTGATGGCCGGCGTCCCCTCCATCGTGATGGGCTTGTTCGTCTACACGGCTTGGGTGCTGCGCTTCGGGCAGACAGGTTTCGCCGGGGCGCTGGCCCTCGCCTGCCTCATGCTGCCGATCGTGATCCGATCCGCCGAAACGGCCCTGAGCCTGGTGCCGGGCGATCTCCGGGAGGCGAGCACGGCGTTGGGTGCGCGCCGCTCGCGCACGATCCTCACCGTCGTCGTGCCGTCGGCGTTGCCGGGCATTCTGACCGGGGCCCTGCTGGCGGTCGCCCGCGTGGCCGGGGAGACAGCGCCCCTCCTGTTCACGATCGGCATCGTGAACGCGGCCAATCCCAACCCTTTCGAAGGCAGCAACACGGCACTGTCGACGCTGATCTTCGCCAACGCCCGCACGCCGTTCGTGGCGGCCCAGAACCGGGCGTGGGGCGCGGCCTTGACGCTCGTCGCCCTCGT
>JBOGIC010000917.1:0-2101 GCA_050744985.1 Acidimicrobiales bacterium | reverse complement strand
TGCTCGGCGGCGAGGATGAACGGCACCTCGTTGGCGAACGACGACAGCCAGTCGATGCGGTTGACCAGCGTCGTGATCTGCGGGTACGTGCGGACCTCGGTGAGCTTCTCGTAGCCGAGGTGCATGTAGCCGCAGACGACGTCGGCCGACACGACCTGCTCGCCGTCGAGGCGGGCCACGAGGCGCAGCGTGCCGTGGGTGGCGGGGTGCTGGGGACCGAGGTTGAGGGTCATGTGCTCGGTTTGGAGCTCGACGTTGACCCGGGCGTCGGCCGCCTGGGCGCCGATGTAGGCGAGGCGCTGCTGGTCGGTGACGGCCATCAGCCGGCGTCCTCCGCCGGAACGGCGGCGGGATCGGACGTGTCCTCGTCGCCGTATCCGGCCGGGAAGCCCTCCACGTCGACCAGGCCGGGCCACGGCTTGACCTCGCGGGCCAGCAGCGGGAAGTCCTTGCGCAGCGGGAACCCTTCGAACTCCGATGGCAGGTAGATGTGCACGAGGTTGGGGTGGCCGACGAAGTCGAACCCGTACATCTCCCACGTCTCACGCTCGTGCCAGTCGGCGCCGGCGTAGACCTCGCGCCACGACTCCACCCGGGGCGCCTGGTCGTCGAGGTCGGCCTTCAGCGTGATGCCGTTGTGCCGGGCCGTCGAGTAGACCCGGGCCAGCACCTGGAAGCGCGAATCGCCGCCGGCGTAGCCCGTCTCGATCTCCGACGACGGTTCGGGCTCCTCCGCCTCGGCCTCCTCGTCGCCGTCGCCCTCCACCACCTTGGGGTTGGGCCAGGTGTGCGGCAGCCAGTCGACGCCCGACAGGTACGAGAAGTAGTCGTACCCGAGCTGGTGGCGCAGGACCTCGGCCGTTCGCCGCCAGGCGTCCGCCCGCACCCGGATCCAGAGGTCGTCGCGCTGGGGGTGGGACTCGACGAGGGCGTCGCCCAGCTCGGTCGCCAGGGCGTCCAGGATCGCCCGGTAGGGGTCGTCGGCCGGTGTCTCGGGCGACTCGGCGGGCGCCTCTACCTCATCGGGCTCAACCGACGACAATGGGCTCACCCTTCCAGCGCTCGGCCATGTCCTCGTTCTGGATCCGCTGTTGCAGCAGCACGATGCCTTCCAGCAGGGCCTCCGGCCGCGGCGGACAGCCGGGCACGTACACGTCGACGGGGATGATCTGGTCGACGCCCTTGGTGACCGAGTACGAGTCCCAGTACGGGCCGCCGCAGTTGGCGCACGAGCCCATCGAGATGACGTACTTGGGATCGGGCATCTGTTCCCAGAGCCGGCGGATGGGCGGCGCCATCTTGTCGGTGACCGTGCCCGAGATGACGACCAGGTCGGCCTGGCGGGGACCGGCCGGGAAGGGGATGACACCGAGGCGCATCACGTCGTAGCGGGGCGACCCGAAGGCGGCGCCCATCTCGATGGCGCAGCACGCCAGGCCCCACTGGTAGACCCACAGCGAGTACTTCCGGCTGTAGTTCAGCAGGTGGGTCAGGGGCTTGAACGCCTTTTTGCGCAGCGTTCCCCTCTCGACGATTCCCATGGCGCCCCTCTCAGGCCCAGCGAAGGACACCCTTGCGCCAGGCGTAGATCAGCCCGAGCGCGAGGATCACGATGAAGATGACCATCTCCCACAGTCCAAACGCCCCCATCGCCTCCAGGCGCGTGGCCCACGGGAAGATGAAGACGGCCTCCACGTCGAACATGACGAAGAGCAGGGCGAACACGTAGTAGCGGATCTGGCTCTGCGACCAGCCGAATCCCACGGGGTCGACCCCGGACTCGTAGTTGATGTACTTCTGCGGCTGCGGGCGGGTGGGCCGGATCAGCTTGCCGAGCCCCAGCATGGCCCCGACCATGACCACGCCCGCGACGGCGAAGACGCCGACGGTCAGGTACTGCCGGTAGAAGTCGGACACCGTTTCGGGCATCACACCCGAGAATAGTGAAACCGTTCACGTAACGGCGAAACGGCGCCTGCGTGGCCGCGCTACAGCCGCAGGACGGTGGCGTTGCGGGCGAAGTCGATGGCCCACTCGGGCAGGAAGCCCACGATCAGCGTGAAGGCCAGGGCTATGGCCAGGGCGGCGCCCGCCCCGGCCG
>JBOGIC010000916.1:0-2349 GCA_050744985.1 Acidimicrobiales bacterium | reverse complement strand
GCTCACCGAACCGGGGCACGCCTCTGAGCACGCGCTGCACGCGCTCGCGGTTCTTGACGTAGTGCGGGTTGAGTCGCAGGCGGGTGAGGCCCTTGGTGAGGCGGCCGACCGTCGGCGCGTAGGACCGCCCGTTGTCGTTGAGCACGATCAGGACGCGCCGGCCGCTGTGGCCCAGGTTGTTGAGCGCCTCATAGGCCATCCCGCCGGTCATCGACCCGTCGCCGATGACGGCCACGACCCTGCGGTCGTCGTCCTCGCCTCGGACGTGGCGGGCGGTGGCCAGCCCGTGGGCGTAGCTCAGGATCGTCGAGGCGTGACTGTTCTCCACCCAGTCGTGCTCGGACTCGGCGCGGGACGGGTAGCCCGACAGGCCGTTCGCCTGGCGCAGGGTGGCGAAGCGGTCCCGGCGACCGGTGACGATCTTGTGGACATAGGCCTGGTGACCGGTGTCCCAGAGGATGGCGTCCCGGGGCGAGTCGAAGACCCGGTGGATCGCCAGCGTGAGCTCGACGACACCGAGGTTGGAGCCCAGGTGACCGCCCGTGACCGACACCGACTGCACGATGAAGTGGCGGATCTCCGCCGCGAGGACCTCGAGCTCCTCGGGCGTCAGGCGGCGCAGGTCGGCCGGGCTATCGATGGAGTCGAGAAGCATCGGCGGAGCGAACTTACCCGCGCCGGGCGGTGAGAAGGTAGTCACGCCGTCGGGGGCTATCTTCCCCGGCGGTGGACGTCGATCGGTTCCAGTACCTGTTGCTCATGGCCGGCTGTCTGGTGATCACGCTACCCCTCGAGTTCGTGCTGGGGGCGAGGGTGTGGCGCCAGCCCCGCCGGCTGCTGATCGCGCTGGCGCCGGCGGTGGTGCTGTTCGTGATCTGGGACATCTTCGCCATCGCCCGGGGCCACTGGGACTACAACCCCATGTACGTCACCGGCCGGCGGCTGCCCGGCGACCTGCCGATCGAGGAGCTCGTGTTCTTCATCGTCATCCCCATCTGCAGCCTGTTGACCTACGAGGCCGTGGGCCGGGTACTGCGCCGGGAGGTGAAGCTGCCGTCGACGCGGCTGGGACGGCGTCCGGGGACGCAGCCGTGAACCTCACCGGTGAGTTCACGTTGCTGTCGGTGTTCTCGGTCGTGGCCGTCGTGGCGGCCGAGTTCCTGTGGTTCCGCACCGGGCTGTTCCGGCAGGTGCAGTTCTGGGTGGCGTACGCCATCATCCTGTTCTTCGAGGTGCTGGTGGACGGGTGGCTGACGAAGTTGTCCGCCCCCATCGTCACCTACGACCCCGACCAGTACTCCGGATGGCGATTCCCCTTCGACATCCCCGTCGAGGACTACTTGTTCGGCTTCTCCCTCATCGTCCTCGTCTTCCTGATCTGGCTCCGGGTCGGGTCTGGGGAGCGAGTAGCGCCGCCCGCGGACCGATAATGGAGGCATGGGGGGCGTACGGGGCGGGCTGTTGGTGCTGTGCGTCGTCACGGCCGTGGGGCTTGCGGCGTGTGAGCCCGACCCGACCGGTCCAACCCAGGTCTCGAGCGAGGGCGTGAAGGGCGTGGCGGCGTCGATCACCACGACGACCTCCACCACCACGTCGACCACGACGACCACGACGACAACGACCACCCCAACGACAACGACGACGGTGCCGCCCACGACGCGTGCGTCGACGCCCGTCACCCGGGTCGTCACCGCCACGACCGCGGTTCCGGCTTCCGGCTCGGGCTGCCATCCGTCCTACTCGGGGGCGTGCGTGCCCGCAGGCGTGTCGGATGTCGACTGCGGCGGCGGGAGCGGCAACGGTCCGTACTACGTGTACGAAGTCAACTTCCGGGTGGTGGGCCCCGACGTGTATGACCTCGACCGTAACGGTGACGGGATCGCCTGCGAGAGCTGACCGCCCCTCGCTTTACTCCGCGAAAGAGGTACCTCTCAGAGGGCCAATGGCGCGGGTTAATCGCCGTGGTCGAGGCGGTGCAGGCGCACGGTCGAGTGGGCGAGGAGAAACAGGGCGGAGGCGCCGACGATCGCCACATGGCCCCAGAGCGCCACAAACGCGAGGGCGGGGAGGGCGAGACCGACGGCGGTGAGGATGATGCGGGTGGGGCGCTCGCCGGGCGTGATGACCTGATGGCCCCGCTCCTCCGGCGCGGCGAGGTTGGCGCGGGCGCGGACGTACTCGAGGAACCAGCAGGCGGCCGTGGCCCCGACCGCGAGGGCGGCGAGGGTGCCGTCGGCCGCGGACGACGTGCGGGCGGCGGCGATGGCCAGCGCGGCGGGGAAGGCGGCGTCGGCGAGGCGGTCGAGGGCGGAGTCGAGGAGGAAGCCGACCTTGGTCGTGCGTCCGGCC
>JBOGIC010000915.1:0-5852 GCA_050744985.1 Acidimicrobiales bacterium | reverse complement strand
GCGCTGGCTCACCGCGCCGGCTCGCAGCCGCGTCATCAACTTCGCGTCGAAGCCCTTCTACACGGTCGCCGACCGGGTCCTGGGTACGCAGTTCCTGCAGGACATCGCCGAGTTCTTCCTGCTGTTCCAGTCGATGTACGAGGGGTTCAGCGAGCGGGCGACCTCCGTGAAGCGTTTGCTGCGGGAGCGCCGTACGACCTTCCTGGTCGTCGCCACCTTGGATGCGGCGCCGCTGCGGGAGGCGGACTCGTTCCTCGCCGGGCTCGACCAGAGCGGCTTCCACCCCGGTGCCCTCGTGCTGAACAAGGTGCTGCCGGAGTACCTGCGCGACCCCGGACTGGCGGCGGTGGCCGAGCGCCTCGGGTCGCACGCCCCCGCGCTGGCCGACGCCGCCGGGGCCGCAGCCGGTTCGCCGGCCGCGGTCGCGCGCGTGCTCCGGGAGGTGTCGGAGAGCTTCTTGAACTTCGCCGTGGTGGCCAAGCGGGAGGCCGAGGAACGGGCCGAGCTGGGGTCCGTGCCCGACGTGGTCGCGACCGTCCCCTACTTCGACGACGACATCTGTGACCTGGCCGGCCTGCTGCGGGTGGGCCGTGAGATCTGGGGCTGAGCCCCGGGCGCACGTCCGTACCATGGACCTGTAGATGGCCACCCTCCCCGAGCTCGCCCGCCTGACCACCCTGGAGACCAGCGCCGTCGACCACCTGCAGCGGCTGGTGGCGACCTGGGGGTTTCTCGCCGACCTGTGCTTCGCCGACCTCCTGCTGTTCGTCCCCACCGATGGGGACGACGACAAGCGGTTCCTCGTCATCGGGCAGATCCGGCCGACGACGAGCCAGACGCTCTACAAGGAGGACCAGGTCGGTCGCCTCCTGGCCCCGGACGAGCGCCCCGACGTGGCCCGGGCCCTCGAGCTGGGCCAGATCCTCGACGACCAGCGCCAGCTCACGACGCGCGGCGAGGTCGCCAGCGTGCAGTGCATCCCGGTGCGATGGAAGGGCGAACTGGTCGGCATCCTCACCCGGGAGTCGGCGCCCTCGGTGGGACGGCGTCCGGGCGAGCTCGAGCGCGTGTACGTGGAGATCTTCGATCGCTTCGCCCGCATGATCGCCGCCGGCGAGTTCCCGTTCGAGGGCGAGGAGACCATGCCCGAGGATGCGCCGCGGGTCGGTGACGGCGTGGCCCGGCTCGACGCCTCCAGCCGCGTCGACTTCGCGTCGCCCAACTTCGTCTCGTCGCTGCACCGCATGGGCGTCCACGGCATCGCCCGCGACGCCCGACTGGCCGAGATCGGCATGGACGAGTCGGCGGTGCGGGCCGCGTGGGCCATCGGGCTGCCGATCACCGAGGAGATCGAGCGCAACGAGGTGACGATCCTCATGCGCTGCATTCCCCTGCTCGAGCGCGGGGCGGTGACCGGGGCGGTCGTGCTGGTGCGGGACGTATCCGATCTGCGCCGCCGTGACCGGCTGCTGATCTCCAAGGACGTGACGATCCGGGAGATGCACCACCGCGTGAAGAACAACCTGCAGACGATCTCGTCGCTGCTGAGCCTCCAGGGCCGGCGGGTCGGGTCGTCCGAGGCCCGCCAGGCGATCGAGGACGCCGTCGCCCGCATCCGCTCCATCGCCCTCGTCCACGAGACCCTGTCCGCCTCGACCGGCGCCAGCCAGGAGGTGGACTTCGACGAGATCGTCCGCCCCCTCGTCCGCCGGGTGGAGGAGGGCCTGCTCTCACCCGACCGGCGGGTGCGCCTGGTCGTGGAGGGGGGCGCCGGCGCCCTGCGGGCCGAGGTCGCCACGCCGCTGGCGGTGGTGCTCACCGAGCTGCTGCAGAACGCCGTGCGTCACGGGTTCCCGGAGGACGGCGCCCACGAGGCCGGCACCGTACGGGTCTGCCTCGAGAACGACGGCCGGCGCGTGCTGTTGCAGGTGATCGACGACGGCGTGGGCCTTCCCGCCGACGAGCTCGTCGACGGCGCCGGCGGGGCCGCGGGCGCAGGCCGCGCCCCGGGCAGTGGCGGCGGCACCCGTGGCGGCACCGCGAGTCTCGGCCTGACCATCGTCCGCACCCTGGTGGGGGAGCTGGGCGGGACGCTGAGCGTGTTCAGCGACGGCGGCACGACCTTCGAGCTGATCATCCCGCTCGGGGTCCCACGCGAAGCGACCTCCCCGTAGGGAGGTCGCTCCTCGGGGCCTCCCGCAGGGTGGGGGGGACGGGGCAAGGAGGCCCGGCCGAGCGGCGCCGGAGCACCACCCGGGAATGCGTTCTTGTCGGCTACGAGGCGGCGCGGCGCCTCCGGGCCAGCCACGCCTTGCGTAGCTTCCGGCGCTCGTCCTCGGACGTTGCGCCCCACACACCGGCCTCCTGGTTGGTGGCCAGCGCAAATTCCAGGCACTGCGACTGAGCCTCGCAGCCCCGGCACACGGCCTTGGCTGCCTCGATCTGCTCGATGGCCGGCCCCGTCGTGCCGATCGGGAAGAACAGGTCAGGGTCGGTGTCCCGACAGGCCGCACGAGTGCGCCAGTCGTCGACATCCCAGTCGTAGGTGCGGCTCCAGGTCAGGGCCACTCTCTGCCTCCCACGAGTTCTCACGCTACTACCTTTATCGCCGCTTTGTGAATCTTTTCACAAGTTCCGGCGTCGGACAAAAATCGAGAGCGACGTCGGGTGCGGTGATGCGTAGCCTAACTCTGGATGCCCCCCGCGACAAGGGACTTTGGGAAACGCTTCACAACCTCCGCGCGCTCACCCGGCGTTTGGTCCGCGGAACAGGGGTCTGAGAGCCCCAATGGCGCGGTTCAAACCGTGGGGGTGATGAGCAGCAGGCGGTCGGGCTCGTAGGTGATCGTGAGCTGCTCGGCCTCGCCCAGGTAGTCGCCGTCGGCCTGGTAGGGGAACGAGGCGTGGTCGGCGCCGGGGGGCATCCAGGCTTCGACCGTCACCTCGGTGAGGTTGGGCCGGTAGTCGACCTCCGGGTGGTTGCGCAGCTTCTTGCCGCCGCCCAGCGTCGAGCCCACGAGGCTCAGGAACTTGAACACCCGGATCGTCCGCAGCGTCACCAGCACCAGGTTCTTGTCGAAGCCGGCGTCGTCGGGGGCGATGGTCAGCGGCCGCACGCCGAGGTAGGTGTAGGGGTGGGTGTTGGCGCAGATCGCGAAGTAGCCGTCGTCGACGACGGTCTCGCCGCCCTGCTTCACGACCAGGTGCGGGTGGGTGCGGTCGTAGCCCCGGAACCACGTGGCAAAGGCGGCGTAGACGAAGATGCCCTGGCCGATCTTGCGCTTGAGGTGGGGCTTGTCCTCGACCTTGGCCACCACGGCGGCGTCGAAGCCCAGGCCCACGTGGAACAGGAAGTACCGCCCGTTCACCAGGCCCAGCCCCACGCGCTGCGGCGGCCGGCTCAGCGCCTCCTTCATCTGGGGCAGGGCGGGCTTGAGCTTGCGGGCCCCGCCGATCGTGCGCCCGAACACGTTCGTCGAGCCCCCCGGCAGGACAGCCAACGCCGTGTCCGTGCCGACCAGCCCGTTGGCCGCCTCGTTGACCGTGCCGTCGCCGCCCAGCACGACGACCACCTGGGCGCCGGCCGCCGCCGCCTCCCGCGCCAGGTCGGTGGCGTGGTTGCGGTACAGCGTCTCGGCCACGGTCAGGTCATGGCCGTCGGCCAACGCCTCCTGCGCGGCGGCGATGCGTTTCGGCTTCACCGAGGACGCGTGCGGGTTGACGATCAGCGTGAGATTCAAGCGAGCTCCCCCCTGGGCTCTAGATCACTCCGTGGGCTCTTCCTCCGCCGCCGCCGCTTCGCGGAGCTGGGCCAGGCTGCGGGCCAGCAGGCGCGACACGTGCATCTGGCTGATCCCGAGCCGGTTGGCGATCTCCGACTGGGTCATGCCCTCGAAGAAGCGCAGGTGCAGGATCGTCTGCTCCCGTGGCGAGAAGCGCGCGATCAGCGGAGAGAGCGCGACGCGGTGCTCGCTGTCCACCAGGTTCTGGTCCTCCACGCCGAGCTGGCTGGACAGCGCGCTCTCGTCCTCACCGCTCGGCGCGTCGAGCGACGTGAACCGGTAGGCGTGCCCGGCTTCGATCGCCTCGACCACCTCTTCCTCGGAGACCTTGGCGGACTGGGCGATCTCGGGGATGGTGGGCGATCGCCCCAGCTCCTGGGACAGCGTGCTCACGACCGTGCCCAACCGGAGGTGCAGCTCCTGCACCCGCCGGGGGACCCGTACGGCCCAGCCCTTGTCCCGGAAATGCCGCTTGAGCTCCCCGACGATCGTCGGGGTGGCGTAGGTGGAGAACTCGAGGCCC
Organism: Acidimicrobiales bacterium; assembly: GCA_050744985.1. Classification (GTDB taxonomy): domain Bacteria; phylum Actinomycetota; class Acidimicrobiia; order Acidimicrobiales; family AC-14; genus JBOGIC01. The sequence continues at coordinate 1,547 of JBOGIC010000915.1, read as the reverse complement.
CGGTCGGGGTCAAAGCGGTCGACCGCCTTCAGCAGGCCGAGTGACGCCACCTGCAGGAGGTCGTCGAGGGGCTCGCCGCGGTTGGTGAAGCGGCGGGCCAGGTACTCGGCCAGGCCCATGTGCGCCTCGACCAGGTGGTCGCGGATAGCCCGGTCACGGGTGCGGGCGTACTCCTCGAACTCGCGACGCAGAGCGTCCCTCTCGTCGGGGTCCGCCACGCCTACGTCCCTCTGCGGCGCTTGACGAGCCGGAAGGTGGGGCCGTCCAGGCCCGGCTCGAGCTGGCATTCGTCCGCGACCGTCGTGAGGATCTGCATCGACATCGGGGACAAGAGTGGTGCGTGGTGTGAGTCGTCATTGAAGTGGCCCTCGCCCTCGACGATGACGCCGTCGGGCAGGAGGCGGTACCTGACCGTCACCGTGCCCTCCCGGCCGTTCGGGCCGACGAGTGAGAAGCACAGCTCGTCGATCGCGATCCGCAGGTCGTCGACCTCGTCCAGGGTGAACCCCACCCGGCTCGCGACACCCGCGGCGAGGATGCGGGTCATCCGCAGGTACTCCGGCTGGGCCGGAACCGCCAGTCGTACTTCTCCCTCAGCCACGGTCCGTTCGAACGTACTCGCGATCGCCACGGAGCAGAATCGCGGCCGTGCGGATCGTCGTGTTGGCCAAACAGGTGCCCGAACACCCCGACCGGCTCGATCCGGTCACGCACCGGCTCGTGCGCGACGGCCGGCCCGCGCTCGACGACGCCGACGCCGTGGGCATCGAGCTGGCGCTCCGGCTGGCGCCCGGGCCCCAGGATGTCGTGCTCGTCTCGATGGGGCCGGTGGCCGACGGTCTGCGCACGGGGCTCGCCCTGGGCGCCGCGCGCGCCGTGCTCGTGAGCGATCCCGGGCTCGCCGGGGCCGACGCCCTCACCACCGCCAAGGCGCTCGCGGCGGCGATCGAGCGGCTGCAGCCCGTCGACCTGGTGGTGGCGGCGACGGAGTCCACCGACGGGTACACGGGCGTCCTGCCCTCCCAGCTGGCCGAGCTTCTCGGGCTGCCGGCGGTCACGTTCGCCCGCCGTGTGGACATCGGCGACGGCGAGTTGCGAGCCGAGCGCCAGACCGAGGCCGGCCACGACGACGTCGTGTGCCCCCTGCCGTGCCTCGTGACCGTCACGTCCGGCGCTGCCGTGCCGCACTACCCGTCGTTCAAGGCCATCGTCGGCGCCAAGTCCAAGCCGGTGGAGGTGGTGGATGCGCCGGTCGCCGCCGACCCCGGGCAGGAGGTCGTCGACGTGCAGCCGGTCGACGATCGCCGCCACGGCGAGATCGTCGACGACGACGGCCAGGGCCACGAGCGGATCCTCGACCTCCTGACCCGGCTCAAGGTGCTGTGAACGAGGTCTGGGTCTACGGGCCGAGCCCGGACCTGGTGACGGCCGCCCGGGCCCTCGCCGAGCGGGTCGTCGTGTTCGGACCGGCCGAGGCGCTGCGGCCTGCCGCCGCCGACCTCGGCCGGCACGGCGCCGCCGCCGTCTACGCGGTGGAGGGCGTGGAC
>JBOGIC010000914.1:0-3235 GCA_050744985.1 Acidimicrobiales bacterium | reverse complement strand
TGCCCCGCCTGGTGGAGGGTGGGTTCTCGGGCCTGTTCCCCGTCGAGGGCGCGCCCGGGGAATTCTGGACCGTCAGCGACCGGGGGCCGAACGGCGACACGTTCAACGTCGGCGACGACGTCCGTAGGCCGTTCCAGTCGCCGGCGTTCACGCCGTCGATCTACCGCATCAAGGTCACAACCGCATCCGGTCGCATCGACATCCTGCAGCGGATCCCCCTACGGTTGCGCCACGGCTTCACCGACCCCGTACGGGCGGTCGTCGGTGGGACGCCGACCCACGTGACCGGGTTCGGCAACACGGGCGTCAACGCGGCCGCCAACGTCCCGGTCTCCGACGAGATACCCACGACCGAGACCGACAACGACGGCGACATCGACGCGGCGGACGCGACGCTGCCGTTCGACCCGTACGGCGTCGACACCGAGGGCATCGTGTTCGACAAGCGTACGGGCACGTTCTGGCTGGTCGAGGAGTACCGGCCGTCGATCCTTCAGGTCTCCCTCGACGGGACCATCGTTCAGCGCATCACCCCTCGCGGCCAGAACCTCGCCAACCTCGGCCCCGCGTGGGGCGCCGTCCTGCTCAACGACATCCTTCCCGCCGAGTACAGCCGGCGTCGTGACAACCGCGGCTTCGAGGGCGTCGCCATCAGCGCCGACGGTCTCACTCTCTACGCCATCATGCAGAACCCGCTCGCAACCAGCTGCTCGGGCACGGACCCGATCACGGGCACACCCTTCGTCTCGAACAACAACCGGTCGGCCACGCGCGTCGTCAAGGTCGACATCTCGCACCCGTTCATCCCCAAGCTGGCCGGCGACTTCATCTACACGCTCGACACCAACGCCACCGGCAACGCGCTGAACAACCAGCTCCGCATCAGCGACCTCTTCCTGGTCGGGCCCGATCGCCTCCTGGTCGACGAGCGCGACGACACCGCCGGGGTGGCGGCGCAAGGCCAGCCGTCCACGACGACCAAGCACCTGTACGAGGTCGATCTGGCGGGCGCCACCAACGTCCAGACGCTGTCCCCCGCCGCCCGCTCGTGCCTCGACGCGCTCAGGCCGGCCGGCGTCGCCGGTCGCGGCGTCACCGCGGGCGTCAAGACATCGGTGCTCGACCTCGGCTCCACGGCGGCGTCGCCGGAATACCCGTTCGCGAAGCTCGAAGGCATCACCAAGCTGCCGAACGGCAACTTCGCGACGGTCAACGATAACGACTTCCAGGTCGGCGCCGCGGCGGGCGTCCCCACGCGCTACATCGAATACGGCCGCGCCGCGCCGGCGGCATAGTTCGGACACGGTTCCGAGCCCGTTCACACGGGCGTCGTCTGTGCGCCACGGACGCTGTTTACATTCGACGGTGAGGCTATGGACCACCTTCGTGATGGCGCCGTTGACATCGTCGAGTGGGTGCTGGGCGTCCGTGTCACCTATTCCCGCCAGCACCTCCACGACGGCGAGCTGACCGAGCGGGGGAACCCGGTCGGCAGCCTCCTCGTGGCCGGTGCGGTCCGCCGAGGCCGCTTCAGCTGGCACCAGGGCTCGGTCTTGCCGGCGGCGACGCTGGTCAACGACCTGGTCGAGTCGGAGGCGTGGCGGACCCAGGTTCGCACGCGCCTGGGCGTCTCGCCACCGCTCGCGGGCAACCTCTTCGTGTGGGTCGACGACCGTGACCGCCGGACCCGGGCGGCCATGGAGCGCGACGAACCCCCGGGCCCGCCGAAGCTGCCGCCCGAGGTCGCCGTGGCCTGGGTGGCGCGCCGCGCCGTCGACGACGACCGTCTCATCGCCGACCGCGTCTGGCAGACCGGGGAGTCTCGCGAGTGGGAGGCACTCGGGCCGATCGCCCGGCCGCTCTCCAGCGCGCGGAGCTGACCTTCCGAGGGCCCGCCAACGAACAAGTAAGGCAAGAGGAGGCGTCAGTTCGCCTCCGTAAACCGCGGCTCTGGAAGCACTACCAGCGCGTTCGGACGCCTCCACGCGAACTGACGCCTCCTCTTCCGCTCGGGTTGTTCGTCGGCGGTCCCTTACGCGCCCTCGACGACCCGGAGGCGGGCCACGCCGTCGGCGCGGCGCCGGCCGGGCGCCACGATGCGGTCGAGGGCGACGGCGTCAGCCTCACGGGCGGGCAGGTAGGTGACGAGGCGGCGCCGGCCGGCGTCGGAGAGCAGGAGGCCCTCGTAGGCGAGGTCGATGCGGCCCACCGTCGGGTGGGAGAGGCGATGCACGCCGCTGCGGTGCTCGGCCAGCTCGTGGTTCGCCCACAGCCGGGCGAACTCCGGACTGGCGGCGGTGAGCTCGCCGACCACGTCCTCGAACGCCGCGTCGCCGCCGCAACGTCCGCTGCCCCCGCGCAGGAACCCGGCCTGCTCGCGTGCCACCTCGTGCCAATCGCGGTAGAACGCCCGAGCGGCCGATGTGAGGAACGCGTGCCGTACGAGATTGGCGGGGTTGAGGTCGAACAGCCCGAGGGGGCGCATCAACCGGTCGAACCCCTGGTTCCACGCCAGCACCTCGCCCCACGGCTCGAGCACGTACGCGGGCGTCGGGTCGAGACGGTCGAGGAGGGCCTCGGCGGTGGCGCTCAGGGGCGCCCGCGCCGGCGGATCGCGCGGGCACATCTCCGTCTGGGTGAGGGCGGCGCCCAGTCCGCCCAGATGCCGCCGCTCCTCCTCGGTCAGGCGTAGCGCGTCCGACAAGGCGGCCAGCACAGCGGCCGACGGGCTCACGTCGCGGCCCTGCTCCAGGCGCACGAGGTAGTCGACGCTGATGCCGGCCAGGACCGCCACCTCCTCGCGACGCAGCCCGGGTGTGCGGCGCCGGCCGGCCGCAGGCAGGCCGACGTCGCCGGGCGAGAGGCGCTCGCGGCGGCTGCGGATGAAGCTGCCCAGGGTGGAGGCGTCAGGCATCGCCTCCATCATTGCGCAGCCAGACGCACTCAGCCTGGCCCTGCCAGTACCAGGAAGCGCACGGCCTTCCGCCGGCCCGTCGCGGAGGCGGAGACTGGACCGGCACACCGGCACCACGTCCACAGGAGGAGCCCATGAGCACACGCATTCCCGCCACCGCCCCGGCCGCCGACCGGGCGACCTTGCCCGCCGGTGCATGGGACATCGACCCGCACCACTCCCACGTCGAGTTCGTCACCCGCCATCTCCTGTCGCGTGTCCGGGGACGCTTCACCGACTTCGACGGCGCCGTCGTCGTCGATCCCGACCCGGCCCGCTCGT
>JBOGIC010000913.1:0-12254 GCA_050744985.1 Acidimicrobiales bacterium | reverse complement strand
GACCGACGTCGCGCTCGCCACCGAGGTGGGCGTCGACGTGTTCTTCCAGCGGGACGGCACGCTGGCGCCCCGGACGCGGCTGGCTACCCCCGAGATCGCCCAGGTGCGGATCGCCGACCTCAACGGGGACGGGACCGAGGACATCGTGGCGAACGGCGGGCGCTACCGAGGCGGCATCCACGTCCTGTGGGGGACGGGTGGCGGGGGCTTCGCCCCCTGGGTGTCGGTCGCGAACACCAACGAGTTCGAGCTCGAAGTGGCCGACGTGACGGGGGACGGGCGTCTCGACATGGTCGGGTGTGCCGCCACGGTGAACGTCTTCGTGCAGCGCGAAGACGGCTCGTTCGCATCGCCGGTCGCCTACGCCGGCTTGCCGTTCGGCGGCTGCAACGGGTTGGCGGTCGGGGACCTCACCGGCGACGGGTTCTTCGACGTGGCCGTCTCCGGCGGGGGCAACCGCCCCTCCGCCGAGGTGGCCGTGTTCGCCCAGGTCGTGGGCGGGGCGCTGGCCCTGACCACCCGCCTCCCGTCCTATGACATCCCCGAACCCGTCGAGGCCAACGACCTCACCGGTGACGGACGCGCCGACCTCGTGACGCTGCACGGCGGCTGGTCCCGTGCGGGCGTCTACACCCAGCAGGAGGACGGGACCCTGGCGCCCGAAGTGCTGTTCCCCGTTGGCTACGCGAGCCACTACGAGCTGCAGGGGCTCGCCGTCGCCGATGTCACCGGCGACCGCCACCCCGACCTCGTGCTGTCGGACTACGGCTCGGGACTGACCGTCCTCGGCAACACCACGCCGACCGACCCGTGGTGGCCGACCTCGACCGTGCCCGTGACGTCGTCCTCGACCACGACCACGACCACGACCACGACGGTCCCGCCAACAACGACGACCACGACCACGACGGTCCCGCCGACCACGACGACCACCGTGGCGCCGACGACCACGACGACGAAGGTCCCGGCCACGACGACCACAACGACCCGCAAGGGAAAGGGGCCGAAGCCCCGCTGACGCTCGGGTGACCAGCAGCGGCGCCGTTCGCCGGCCGGGTAGGGTCCGGAGCGTGGAACGGGCCATCGTCGGCTTCCGTCAGGACGACGCGGGCGGCTGGGTGGCCGACCTGTCGTGCGGCCACAGCCAGCACGTCCGTCACAACCCTCCGTTTCGCCTCGCCCCGTGGGTGCTCGACGACGACGAACGCAATGCCCGCATCGGGGCCGACCTCGAGTGCCGCCTCTGCGACCAGGGCGAATCCGCCTGACTCACCACGGGGCCTCGCCCCGTCTGACCTCGATCACGACATCGCCATAGGGCACGCCGTCGACGACGGCCGCGTCCGGAACGAAGCCGGTGGGGCGGAACCCGCACCGCTGGTAACAGCGCAGCGCGCGGTCGTTGATCTCGAGCACCGCCGCCTCGATCCGCGTCAGGCCGAGCGGTCAACGCGTAGTCGAGCACGAGCCGCGTGGTCTCGGTGCCGAACCCTTGGCTCAACCGCGCCGGGTCCAGGAGCCCGATCGCGTAGCGCGCCGCGCCGTCATCGTCGAATGCATGCAGCCGCGCCGTGCCGAGGAAACGCCCCTCGGCGTCGACGATCCACTCCACCGTCCCGTCGGCCCCACGGGTCGCGAGCCAGGCGGCGGCGGCCTCGTGTGTCATCGGGCCGGTCCGGGGGTGGGCGGCGCCGAACATCCGCGTGATCTCCTCGTGCCGCCCGAGGCGCTGGCGGGCCTCGACGTCGCTCGCCACGGGTGGTCGCAGCACCACACGGTGACCGACCAGGCGGGGCCCAAATGGCATCCGCCCAGGTTTGCTCACTCCCGGGCGCCTGCGCCTAGCGCCGTGGCGCGGATACATTGTGCTTCTATGCATTCCGGCTTGAGGTATCGGAGGTGTGGTGAAGATCGAGAAGGACCTCGTGGCCGCGTCGGCGACGCCGCTGGTACTGGCGATCCTGGCCGAGGGTGAGAGTTACGGGTACGCCATCCTGAAGCGCATTCGGGAACTCTCGGGCGGTGAGCTCCAGTGGACCGACGGGATGCTCTACCCGCTGCTGCATCGTCTGCACCGGCTCGGCTACGTGACCGAGGAGTGGCGAACGCCGCCTGAGGAACGGGGCCGCCGCTACTACGCGCTCACCCGTGAGGGGCATGCGGCATTGGGTGAACACAAGCGGCAGTGGGTGACCGTGACGCGTGTGTTGGGTGACGTCTTTGGCGGCGACGACCTGCTGGCGTTCGTTCTCGGGAGGGCCTGACCGTGGAGTCGCTGGAGTCTGAGATTGCGGAGTGGCGGGCCTTCGTCGCTCGGGGCCCGGCCGTCAACGGCCGTGACGTGCAGGAGTTGGAGGCTCATCTGCGCGATCAGATCGCCGATCTGGGCGCCGCCGGTCTCGCTCCGGATGAGGCCTTCCTCGTGGCGGTGAAGCGGATGGGAAGTCTCGACGAGCTATCGCGGGAGTTCGCGCGCGAGAACAGCAGCCGATTGTGGAGACAGCTCGTGCTCTCCGGCGGTGACGAGCAGCAACCGTCCGAGAGCCGGTGGCTCGAGGCGCTGGTGTTCGCCCTCGGGGCGGGGGTGACGATCCAGGTCGCACGCCTGGCCGCCGGGTTCCCGAGCGAGGAGCCCTTGTGGTTGCTGCGGAACCTGAGCCTGCTCGTGATCCCGTTCCTCGCCGGGTTCTTTGCCTACCGACGCCGACTCCCCCTGCGCCAGTGCCTGCTCACGGCCGCCCCGTTCGTGATCGCCGGCGTCGTGATCAACCTCTATCCGTACGATGAGGACGCATCGACCGAACTGCTCGTCGCCGCGCACCTGCCGGTCGTGCTGTGGTTCGTGGTCGCCTACCCGTACATGGACGGCGCCCTGCGATCGCACGAGCGGCGCATGGACTTCGTCCGGTTCACGGGTGAATGGTTCATCTACTACGTGCTGATCGCCCTCGGGGGCGGCGTTCTCCTGGCGTTGACCGCGCTCATCCTCGAACCCACGGGTCCCGGCAACGCCGAGCGGGTCATCGAGTGGGTGTTGCCCTCAGGAGCGGCCGGGGCCGTGATCGTGGCCGCATGGCTCGTGGAGTCGAAGCAACGGGTCGTGGAGAACATGGCGCCGGTGCTCACCATGCTGTTCACCCCGTTGTTCGCGGTGATGCTGGCCGGCGCGGCAGTCGTCTACGCGGTCACCGGGTTCGGCGGCGCGTTCGATCGCGAACTTCTCGGCGTCTTCGACGCCCTGCTGCTGGTGGTGCTCGGGCTCGTCCTGTACGCAATGTCCGCTCGTGACCCGTCCATGGCGCCGGGTTGGATGGACCGCATCCAGCTCGTCGCCGTCGTCAGCGCCCTCGTGCTCGACGGGGTGGTGCTCGGTGCGATGATCGCTCGGGTCGGCGACCTCGGGTTCACTCCCAACCGAGCGGCTGCGCTCGGCCTCAATCTCGTGCTCCTCGTGAACCTGGCCGGGGCCGCCTGGCTGTCCACCCGGTTCCTCACCGGGCACAGCACCTTCCATCCGCTCGAACGCTGGCAGACGACCTACCTGCCCGTCTTCGCGCTCTGGGCCGCCACGGTCGTGGTCATCCTCCCGCCCGCGTTCGCCTTCAGCTGACCGCGCGTCGCCGCGTGTCAGTGCGGAAGCAGCGCCAGAGCCAGCGCCTCGACCTCCGCAGCCAGGTCGGCCAGCGCAGGATCGGCGTCGGCCACGGCCTGCGACAGGCGGCGAACCGACGGCGTCCAACCATCGTGCGGGTCGTAGGGGGCGCCGATGCGTTCGAAGCCGCGCTCGAGCAAGCCCCGCGCTTCGAGGAGCTGGCCCCGCAACACGGCTTTGACGGCGGCGACCGCATTTGCGAGCGCGGAGGCCGGCTTCGACCACTCCGGCGCCGCCATCGGCGTCGGCGGAGTCTCCTGACTCTCGTCCGGCAACGACGCTTGTACCTCCAGGTCGACGCGCCAGAACAGCGGGACACCGGTCAGCCGGATGAACAGGAGGCGGCGCGTGGTCGATCCCTCGAGATCCGGGTCCGAGCGAATCGAGGCGACGGGCGCCACCGTGCTCATCGCACCGGCCACGGCCTCCACCGCCGTCACCACGTGGGGGACGGGCACGGCCCAGAGGAGATCGATGTCGCTGAAGGGGTCGGCCTTGCCGGTGGCCAGCGACCCTCGTAGCGCCACGTCACTGCCAGGCACAGCCGTCCTCAGGGCACTGGCGATCGCGCCGGCGAGCTCCGTGCGCCGTTCCGGTCGCAGGTCGAGGTCAACGTCGACCACGGCACCAGCATGGCCGCGCCCTCGGGCCGGCGCCGGACGACCGACGACGGATCCTCCGCAGGCGTCGGTCTCAGGGCAGCTCGCCGGCGTACTTGGCTCGCCAGGCCCGGCTCACACCGTCGAGATCGCGGAGCTGCGATCGGAACCGGCGCACGTGCAACCAGCGGAGGATGAGCGGCTTGGTCACGAGCAGCAACACGACCCAGATGGCGAGCGTCACCGTCATCGTCGCGAGGATGATCAGCGCCTGGCCCAGAGTCGGGACCGGCCTCGTCACCGAGCTGGCAGGGGTCTCCGTCATCGAGGTGACAGCCCCAGCCGGAGCTGCGCAAAGCAGCAGGCCGCCGGTCATCAGCGTCGCCGCCGTCGCCAGGGCCATGCCAGTGGTGACCCACCGCTTTCGAGCTCTCATCACCAACCTCCAGGGGTCACTGACTCAGAGCCCTTGCGCCTCGGTGCCGATACACGTGGTCGTCCACGACGGTGGCAGGGGAGGGCGACACCGGTCGGCGCCGGCTCCGGCGCCGGCTCCGGCTCTTGACCTGGCCCTTGGGGCCAGGTCGTACCCTTCTGCCGTCAGCATGTGCACATCGAAGGAGACATGCGATGGCTACGTACATCATGCTCATCAAGCTGTCGGACGAGGCTGCGGCGAACATTCACGACGCCAAGAGCGGCCGTGACGCCGGCAAGAAGGCAGCCGCGGCAGTCGGCGTCGAGTGGAAGCGTTCCTATCTGCTCGTGGGCGGCGACCACGACGTCCTGATCATCCTCGAAGCGAACAACGAGGACGCGATAGCCAGGTACGCCCTGTTGGGAGCCATGTCCGGCTCGGTGAGCACGCGGATCCTGCGGGCCCTCACCGAGGCCGAGGCCGACCATCTGGCGGACTCCGTCGCCGGGCTCACCGAGCTGGTGGCGTAGGACCCCGGCCGACGGTCGGGCGGCGCCCGGCCGCCCGCCGCCCGGCTCAGCTCCGGAGACCTGCAGCCCGTAGGTGACGCTCGAGGATGAGCATGCGCCCCGGAAGGAATGCTGGTTGGGCCTTCGTCCAGGCGTGGAGGACAGACGTGAGCATGTGGAGCGTCTCCCAGAGCATCACGCGCACTCGAGACACCGGCAGGATGGCCTCGTAGCACGACCGGAATCGTTCACAGACGTGATCGAGGACGCTCAAGTCGGCCTCCATGGCGCTCGTGCTCGGCGGCGTGCTACCTGTTCCCGCCGGGCTGATGCCGTCACTGCGGACCGACGCGCAGAACTGGGCGATGTCGAGGGCCGGCTCCGCCTGGCAGTAGCCGTCGAAATCGATGAAGCCGATGCCGCGTTCGTCAACGAGCACCTGCGCGGGGCGGAAGCTCCGGTGTGCAGGCCTGAACGAGTCCGAGGGATGCCGTGCGGCGAGGCTCGTGATACGCGCCAACCACGGCGTGGCCGCGTCCGCCACGCCGGGGATCGGACCGGCCAGCCGAGTGACAAGGCGGTGCACATCGGCGAGCTCGTCGTCCAAGCTGGCCACCTCGCCGTGGTTGATGCCGCTGTCGTGCAACGCCGCCAGACCTTCGGCCGTCTTGGCCACGATATCGTCGAGCTCGCGAAGGGCTTCAGCGGTGCCCCGGCTCAGCGTCGAGCGGATGAGCTCCTTGAGCGTCTGATCTCCGGGGATGGCGCTCTGCACGAGGACTCGCAGGTCGGGCAGGTACGCAAGCGGCTCGGCGAGGGCCACCACCTTCGACCGACCGAGGTCGGAACCCCACAGCTTGTGCATTGCGGTGTACGCGTTCCGACCCTTGTCACCGCGGTACGCCTTGGCGACCACCGCCGGCCACGGGCGGTTCCTCGTCTCGGGCGGGTAGTCGAGCTTGTAGACGACGGTGCAGCGACTGCCCCTCGAGTAGCGCGCCACGACCGGCGTGCAGCCGGCTACGCCGAAGTCGGCATACGGCGAGCAGGTGCGAATCGCCTCCTCCAGCAACACGCGGGCCTGATCGGGATCAGTCAGGCGGGAGAGAGCGGGGAGAGCGTCGTCGGACGCCTCCGTGTGCAGGTCGAGACCCAGGTCAGGCACGACGCCGCGCCAGTCGTCCGATCCGAACGCGCCGGCCGACGCCGCTCTACCCGGCCGCGCCTGGCCAGGCGCACAGAGCCGGCCACCCAGGCAGACGTCGCGCCAGTGTTCGCCCTCGCCGCTCACGGTCGCGCGGTACGTCACGGTCCAGGCCTCGCTCTTCAACCGCAGGCGCTCGGGGACGCACTCGCGCAGCACGCAGTCACCGGCGGCAAGCTCGGGCACCACGGCGGCCAGGGCCGCGCGTACGCGCTCCGGCTGTGTCGCCGCCGTCAACCATTCGGGAAGGACAGCGAGCCGACCGAGCCCGTCCCAGATGGCCCCGCTCCCCATCCCTGACTCGTGGATGAGCGGGCCAACCTCGTCCTCGCGCTTCACGCTCCTGCCGGTCCGGAGTGCTCAGCCGCGCCAGACCTCCTCATGAGGCCAACGTAGGCGCCAAAGGCGCCCTCCCGTCAGGCGACCACTCGATCGGCGAATTCGCCCAGGCCCAGCCGCTGAAGCGCCTCGCGCGCGTCGGGTGGGGCTTCGAGCATCGCGAGATGGGTCCCGTGCCGCCGCGCCTGCTCGACGGGTCGGCGGAACATCGACAAGACCTCGGCATCTCGCACGCGCGCCCCGGCCAGGTCGACGACCACGCGGAGGTTGCCCTGGCCCTCGATCAGGTCGCTCAGGACCCGCTCCAACAACCCCGAGCCCCGGATGTCGATGTCGCCCTGCACCCGAAGGACCACGGCGCCGCGCACCCGGCGAATGGCGAACGAGGGCGTCACCGCCGGCAGGACGCGGAGGACGTGGCGGTCATTCGTTGCCACCTCGAGCGTGGGGCAGCTCCCAGTCGACGAAGTACTCGCCGGCGTACGCCGCACATGCACGCGGACCGTCGAGCTCGGGGTGGCGAAGTGCCCGGCCCGGCTGCGTCCCGCTGGACATCAGTGGCGGGAGGAGGGGGGTAGCCGATGTCACCCGTGGGCGGTGCGGGTTTCGAGGCGGTCGTTTCGGGATCGGCATGGGCGAGTGTGCTCCGAGGAGTCGTGCGCGCCCCTCCAAAATACGACGTTGCCGACGCTGGAGCGTCGGGGGCGTTACGTAGATTTTGCGTCCACTGAGGGGTGAAAAGACGACACCGCAAGGGACCTCCTGTAGATTCGATCCTTGCCGTGCTGGAGCGTGAGGCCTTGACCGAGGCCGTGCACCACCTCCTTCACGAGTCGCGCCTCGGCCGCGGCGGCGCACTGTTCATCATCGGTGAGTCGGGTCTGGGAAAGACGACCGTGCTCGAGTTCGCCCGTATCCTCGCCTCGTCGGACGCACGCGTCGGTCTGGCCCGGGGTGACGTGATGGAGGCCGGACTCCCGTTCGGCCTCGTGGCCCAAGCGGTTCACGAGCTGGGCGGGGGGAACGCGCTCGAGGGAGCGTCGGCGAGGGCGTCCCCGGATGAGGCGCGGACCTCCCGGTTCTACCGCACCCTGCGGTGGCTCGAGGGTGTCACGGCGGACGGGCCCGTGGTGCTGGCCTTCGACGACCTGCATTGGAGCGACGGGGACTCCCTCGCGCTTCTGTCCTACCTCTGCCGGCGTATCGACGCACTGCCCGTGGCGGTCATCGCCACCCTCCGCCCCTGGCCGCCGGAGGCGGAGGAGATGTGCCTGCGCCTGGCCGCGGCAGGCTACGGGCGCATCGAGCGACTCGCCCCGCTGAGCGAGCCGGCGGCGCGGGCGCTGCTCGTCGAGCGGGCCGGCCATCCGGTGTCCGACGAGGTGATCGAGCAGGCGTTGGTCTCGAGCGCACGGAATCCGCTGCTCCTCGAGCAGGTCGCGCTCGCGATTCAGGGCGAGGGCGCGGACGAGGAAGCCGTGCGCCGGTGGCACGCCCCGGACGACCGGCTCTTCCTCCACCGCTTCGCCGGCCTTTCCCAGCGCGATCTGCGCCTGTCCCAGGCGGCGAGCGTGCTGGGGCGGCGGTTCCGCCCCGAACTGGCGGTGGCGCTCGCCGGCCTGCAGGGGGACGACGCGGCGCCGACGTTGGACGCGTTGAGTCGCAGCGGCTTGGTGTGCCACGCCGGGGCCAGTACCGCGGAGTTCACGCACCTGCTGTTCCAGCAGGCGCTGTACGAAGACCTGCCGCCGCTCGTGCGGGAGGAGCTGCACGGCCGGGCGTTCCGTCTCCTCCTCGACCGCGGCATGGAGGCCGAGGCGGCGGAGCACGCCGTGCGCGGCAACCTTGTGGGAGAGCCCGACGCGGTCGGCGTGCTGGTGCGAGCCGGCGGCGTGGCGCTGCGGGCCGGCGCGATGGCGACCGCCGTCGAGCGGCTCCAGGCCGCCGAACGCCTCGGCGGCCCCCGGGTGAACACCGACGTGCTGCTCCTGCTCGGCGAGGCCCGGCTCGCGACCGGCCACGGCGTGGCCGCCGCCCAGGTCTACGAGCGCCTTCTCGGGCGGCCCGACCTTTCGACGACCACCCGTGCCGAGGCGCTGCGAATGCTCGGTCGTGCCCTGTTCATGACCGGCGCGGGGACTCGCGGCGTCCGTCGGTTCGACGAGGCGGCCGAGCTGGCCGGGCCGGATCACCCCGGCCTCGCCGTCCATGCCCTACTCGACCACTCCCGAGCGGCGTGGCTCACCGAGGGCCCGGTTGGTGCGCTCCCGGCCATCGCCCGCGCCCGGACCATCTCGTGCGTGCTGGACGAGGCTATGCAGATGGAGGTTGAGGCGGCGTGGGGGTTCGTGGCGTTCGCGGCGGGGGACGCCACCGGGCTCGAGGCGGCCATTGCGGCGGGCGATTGGGCTGCGACGGACCACGCGAGAGCGCTCCGTGACCTCTCTTGGGACTGGGGCACCCTCAGGAACAGCGGACGCGCCGCCAAGTACGCCGAGCGGTTCGCGAACGCGGAGGCCGTCTTCGCCCTGACGTTCGCGCGGGCAGAACGGGAGGGTTCCCCCTACGGCATCGTCTCCGTGGCCTCCCACCATGCCGACACCCTCGCCCGCCAGGGACGGCTCGACGAAGCTCTCGATCTCGCCACGCGGGCGGTTGCCTTGGCCGACCTGGCTCCCATGGCGGAGGCGTTCGCGTATGCGGTCAAGGCGTTGCTCCTCCTGCACCTCGACCGGGCCACCGAGAGCGAGCGTTGCTGCCAGCGGGCCGAGCGCGCGGCGACGATCCGGGGCCAATGGCTACCCCTGCTGCGGGTCTGGCACATCCGAGCCCTGCGTGACCTCCATGAGGGCCGCCTCGATCAGGCCTGCAACGGGTACGAGCGGCTGGCCGACAAGACGGCGCAGCTCGGCATCGGTGAGCCGTGTCTGGTGGCCTCGGCCCGTCACGCCGTGATCGCCCAGGTGCGTAACGGCCGGGTGGGGGAGGCGGAGCGGACGGTCGCCTGGGTGGAGGGTTGCGCCGAGAGGCTGCCGTGCCGGTGGCCCCGCATCGCCGCCGCGACCGGTCGGGCGAGCCTGGCCGAAGCTCGAGGCAAGGCCGACACCGCCGAGGCCGGGTTTCGCGCGGCGCTGGCCCTGCACGGCGACGTCGACCTGCCGCCGGAGCGCGTCGAGACGCTCCTGCAGTTCGGGAGTTTCCTGCGGCGCTCCGGCCGGCTCGTCGAGGCCCGCGATGCCCTTCGGGAGGCTTTGGCGCTGGCCGAGCGGATTGGCGCGACCTGGCTGGCCCGCGTCGTGCATGCCGAGCTGGCGGTCGCCGGCGGCCGGCGCCGTCGGCGGGATGCCTCCCCCGAGGGTCTCACCGCGCAGGAGCAACGGGTCGCCGAGCTGGCCGCCAGTGGGTCCACGGCGGCGGACATCGCCCGCCAGCTCTCGCTGTCGGTGCGCACCATCGAGACCCATCTGGGCCGGATCTACGCCAAGCTCGGCATTCACTCCCAGCGTGAGCTCATGGCGGCCGCCCATCGTCGCCACCCGTCGGGTCCCTGAATCGCGGGCGGTCCGCCGAGCGCCTCGCCTCAGGGCCCGCCGTGCGAGTCGTACGAGCCGACTACAGCCCGGCGCACTGGCCCGTCTTCGTGGCCGCGGTGTTCGTCTGACCGGCGTTCACGGGAGCCGGGCTGTTCCCGGCGCACCCCAGCGTCCCGAAGACAGTGTTGGCCTTGACGACGACCATGCCCACCGTGCTGTTGTCGACTGTCATGTTCCCCGAGACCGTGTTGGCCCCGAGCGTGAGGCCGCCGGTGTTGCCCGTGATGCGGACGTCGCCCGCAATCCGGTTCCCCGGGCAGCCGTTGGCGGGGTCGCCGATCCGCAGCGGCGTGCTCGCCCCGGTGACGACGACCCCCTGCGTGGGATTGACCGCCGGCGCCGCGACATGGGAGTTGCAGATGCTCAGGA
Organism: Acidimicrobiales bacterium; assembly: GCA_050744985.1. Lineage (GTDB taxonomy): Bacteria > Actinomycetota > Acidimicrobiia > Acidimicrobiales > AC-14 > JBOGIC01. The sequence continues at coordinate 1,571 of JBOGIC010000913.1, read as the reverse complement.
ACGCGGGGTTCGTGGCGACGATGCCGCTGGTGACCCGGCTGTTCACCAGTCTCAGCGCACCACCCGCCTCGATGGTGATCGGACCGGCGAGCTGGCCGTCCATGACCAGGACACTCTGCCCTGACTTCACCGCCACCGGCCCGGGAACGTCGCCGCTGAACGTCGCCGTGGGCGGGGGCGGCGCGAACGGCCTGACGGTGACCGACTCGTTGGTGGCGTTGCACGGAGACGACGCGGTGTTGTTCCTGCTGTCGCCGGAGTACGCGGCTGTCCACCGGTAGGTTCCAAGCGCCGAGGGTGTGAAGCCCGCCGAGGTGTAGCTGCCGTTACCGGCCACGTTCGCCGTCGTCGTGAAGGCGACGGGCCCGCCACACGCAGCGTCGTCCGGTCCGTAGAGGCGGAGGGTGATGGTGCCGGTTGGTGCGTTCCCGCCGGCGAGGGTCGCCGTGTCGTACACGGGCCCACCCAGGAGGGCCGACGGCGACGCCTGGGTGGTGAGCGTCGGGTTGGACTTCGGCGCGTTCTGGCAACTGACCTGCCACGTGGCGGCGACCTCGATGCCGTCCGGGATGGACGGAGTCGTCGCCCAGTTCATGTGGACGAGCTCCACGTCCTTCGGGACCGTGTAGACGAGGGTGCCGGGGAACTTCACGACGGGCACGATCGGGGCCGCATCGAAGGACCCGATGCCGAGGTAGAACCCGCTGGGCACGTAGTTGGAGGGCGTGGGGCTGACGGGTAGCCCGGCCTTGATCGTGACGACGTCGCCGGCCTGCAGCAAGCTCACGAGGATCCGGCCCTTGAAGTAGAACCCATCGGCGGAAGGCTGGTTCAGCGCGTCGCAGCCCGACGACGCCAGCGCGGGATCGGCGACCACGAACGGGACCGCCGTCAGCACCAGGACCAGGAGCACGGCTCTGACTCCGAGCCGCCGCCGAGGCGCCCGCCCTCGGTCGAGAGGGGGAGCGCCCCACCCTGCTGCTGCTCCGATGATGCGCCGGATGCTAACGGGGGCCCGCCGAGTTGGCAACGAACGCGACCCGTCGTCAGGCGTCACCGCGCCGCCGCGTGCGGCCCTCCAACGCGAACGGCCCCGCCTCGCGTTGGGCAAAGGGCGACAGGAGATCCGTGGGCCCGAACCGGTCGCGAATGGCGCCGAGGACAGCCGGGTCAGCCTTGTACCGGACGTTGAAATAGACCTCTTCGTAGATGTACCGGCGATCAACCCCGAGGTCCGACAGCACGGTGGCCATCTCCTCGATCATGGCGCCGTTGCCGACGAGGTAGTACCGCTTGTTGGACAGGCTCGAGAGCAAGGGAGGAACGCTCTCGGTGATCCGCCCCCGGAGGCCGGTCCAGCCGGGAGGCGCCTGTGACAGCGAGATCGCGTACCGGAACCACGGGTTGCGGCGCTCCAGATCGTCGAGCTCATCGACGAGGCAGATGTCGTCGGTTTGTCGCAGGCCCCAGAAAAGGCGCACCGGCCGGCTGAAGCCCCGACGTCCCAGGTGGTCGGCCAGCGAGAGGAAGGGGCCGACGCCCACCCCGGTGGCAAGGAGGATGAGGTCTTC
>JBOGIC010000912.1:0-4723 GCA_050744985.1 Acidimicrobiales bacterium | reverse complement strand
ATCCCGTCGTGCGTGGGGAACCACGCCACCCGGCGGTGTGGCGTCGCTTCGAGTACCGCGTCGACGATCAGCTTGCCGGTGACGCCGGGCCGGGGTGGCTCGCCCGCCGGGTACACCTCGGTCACCGCCAGCACGTCGGCGCCGTCGAAGGCGTGGGCGAAGTCGCGCCAGAGCGCTTCGGTGCGGCTGTAGCGGTGAGGCTGGAAGGCGCACACGACCCGCCGCCACCCCCCCTCACCGGCGGCGGCCAATGCGGCCGACACCTCACCCGGGAGGTGGGCGTAGTCGTCGACATAGGTCACCCCGTCGCGCTCGCCCCGGACATGGGCTCGCCGGGCCACCCCCCGGTAGCCACCGAGGGCGGCGGCCCCCTCGGCGACGGGGACCCCCAGGATCGACGCCGCCAGCAGCGCCGCCGTCGCGTTGCGGGCGTTGTAGCGACCCGGCACCGGCAGCACGACCTCCACGGCCCGGCCCTCGTGGGCGACCGTGAACCGGCAGCCGCCACGCGTCCCGGCGTAGCCGGACAGGCGGGTGGCGTTGTCGGGCCCGAACCCGTAGGTGGCCAGCGCGAAGCGTCGCGCCAGCGCCGCCGCGGACTCGTCGTCGCCGCACACGACCTGGGCGCGGGCGGCGGTGAGGAAGCGGCCGAAGCCGTCGACGAGGGCGTCGAAGCTCCCCCAATGCTCGAGGTGGTCGGGCTCGACGCTGGTGACGACCGCCACCTCGACGGGGAGCTGGAGAAAGGTGCCGTCGCTCTCGTCCGCCTCGACGACGAACCAGTCCCCGTCGCGCCACTGAGCCCCCGACCCCAGGGCCACGAGGTCGCCGCCGACGACGAAGGAAGTGTCCGGGACGGCGGCCAGGAGGATCGTCGCCAGCATGGCCGACGTGGTCGTCTTGCCGTGGGTGCCGGCCACGCCGACGGTGCGGCGCAGCGCGCACATGGCGGCGAGGAGGTCCGCCCGCCGCAGCACGGGAACGCCCGCCGCCCGGGCCGCCACCACCTCGGGGTTGTCGGGGGGGATGGCCGTCGACGCGGCGACGACGCCGGCACCGTCGATCTGGGCCGCGTCGTGACCGACGTGGACCACGACGCCTCCGTCGCGGAGGCGGTCGAGCACCGGAGACGGGGTGGCGTCGCTGCCCGAGACCGTGTGCCCCATGGCGACGAGGACCTCGGCCATGGCGTTCAGCCCGGCGCCGCCGACACCCACGAGATGCACCCGCTGCGGGGTGCCGAGATCAAGGGAGGGCATGGCGCTCGACGAGGGCGGCGACGCGATCGGCGGCGTCTCGCCGGGCCAGACCGGCGGCCGCCTTGGCCATCGTCGCGAGCCGTTCGGGCTCGGCCAGGAGGGCGTCGACCTCGGCCACGAGCCGGGCGCCAGCCATCTGCGCATCGGGCACCAGCACGGCGGCGCCGGCGTCTTCGAGCACGCGCGCGTTGGCCGTCTGGTGGTCGCCCGGCGCCGTCGGCAGCGGCACGAGCACCGACGGCACGCCCACCACGGCGAGTTCGGCGACGGTGTTCCCGCCGGCGCGGCACACGAACAGGTCGGCCGCCGCCAGCAGCAGCGGCATCCGGTCCTCGTAATCGACGGGCTGGTAGTGGAGCGCCGCGCCGGCCGCCACCGAGGCGGAGGACGACACGAGGTCCCAGTCCCGCCGGCCCACGACGTGGTGCACGGCCAGGTCGACTCGGCCGGCCCAGACCGGGAGGGCGTCGAGCACCGCCTGGTTGAGGCGCAGCGCGCCCAGCGATCCCCCGGCCACGGCGACCACGTGGCGGTCGGGTGCAAGGCCGAGTGCGTCCCGGGCCCGGTCGCGGTCGGTGGCCCGGTCGACCGCCAGCACCTCGGGCCGCACCGGGTTGCCCGTCACCTCGGCGCGCGGCAGAGGTGTGCCGGGGAACGACACCGCGCTGGCCCGGGCGAAGCGCGCCGTGAGCCGGTTGGCGGCACCGGGCACGGCGTTCTGCTCGTGGACGACGATCGGGATGCGCAGGGATGCGGCCGCGAGCGCGCACGGCACGCTGGCGTAACCGCCCACCGCCGCGACGACGCGGGGCTTGAGCCGCGTGAGCAGGGATGTGGCCGAGGCCACGGCGCGAGCCAGGCCACCGATCGCGACCGTGTTCTCGGCGGTCGTCCTGAAGGACAGCCGGCGCTGGATCCCCCGCCCGGGCAACAGGGTCAGCGTGAACCCGGCGTCGGGCACGAGCCGGTCCTCGATTCCCCGCGCGCTGCCGACGAAGTGCAACGACTCCGCCGGGTGCCCGCGCGCGACGAGGGCCCGGCCGATGGCCAGGGCCGGGACGACGTGGCCGCCGGTGCCACCTCCGGCGATCACGGCATACGGTCGCTCACCCACGACGAGCGGCCTTCGCCCCCTGCCGCGTGATGTTCACGAGGATCCCGGCGGCGGCCATGGTGACGACGAGGGACGACCCCCCGAAGGACACGAACGGCAGGGGCACCCCGGTCACCGGCAGCCGGCCCGTGACCGCGCCCATGTTGATCAGGGCCTGCCCGGCGACCCACCCGGTGATGCCGGCGGCGACGAGCGTGCCGAAGCGATCGGGCGCCCGCCGCGCCGCCTGCACGCCGAGCACGGTGAAGGCGACGAACAGGGCGAGGATCAGCGCCGTGCCGATCAGGCCCAGTTCCTCCCCGATGATGGCGAAGATGAAGTCGGTGTGCGCGTTCGGGAGGAACCCCCACTTGGCGCGGCTCTCGCCCAGACCGACACCGGTCACCTTCCCGGACCCCAGGGCCACGAGCGACTGCGCCACCTGGTAGCCCGTGTTGCCGGGATCCTTCCACGGGTCGAGGAACGACAGCAGCCGGGCGCGGCGGTATCCCTCCCCCATCGCCACGGCCGCGCCGGCTGCGGCGCTCGCCACCAGGAGCCCGGCCATGCGCAGGAGAGGGAACCCGCCGACGTAGAGGATCGTCATGGCGATGAAGACGAGGACGATCGTCGTTCCCATGTCGGGCTCGAGCATCACGAGGAACCCGAGCGCGCCGGTCACGACGAGCAGTGGCCGTAGGACCATGCGGGCGTCGCGGATCCGATCGGCCCGGCGCGCCAGCAGGTCGGCGGCGAACAGCAGCAGCGCCAGCTTGGCCAGTTCGGAGGGCTGCAGCCGGAGCGGGCCCAGCACGATCCACCGCCGGGAACCGCCCGCCGTCTCGCCGAACGCCGGGATCAGCACGACCGTCAGGAGCGCGACGCACACGACAACCGCCGGCCGGGCCAGCTCCCGCCAGCGCCGGTAGTCGAAGCGGGCGGCGAACAGCATCGCCGCCGCCCCGAGCACGACCCAGAGAAGCTGCCGCTTGAAGAACAGCCACGCCCCGCCGTAGACGTGCAGGGCCTCCACCGACGACGCCGACAGCACCATCATCAGCCCGATCAGGCACAGCATGACGACCACGATCGTCAGCAGCGCCGCGCGCGTGACGCGCACCGGCTTGGGCGCCCTGGCCAGTTCCTTGACGACCGTCACCGGTTCGCCACCATCCGCACCGCCCGGGCGAAATCGTCACCGCGCTCGGCGTAGCTGCCGTAGGCGTCGAACGACGCGCACGCGGGCGACAGCAGGACGGCGTCGCCGGTGTGGGCCAGCGCGGCGGCGGCCTCGACCGCCTCGGCCATGGACGCCGCCTCGGTCACGGGGCGGACACCCGCGAAGGCGGCCACCACGTCCGGCGCCGCCTCGCCCAGCGCGACGACGGCTCGGATATGGGGTGATGCGGCCGCGAGCACCCCGAGGTCGAGGCCCTTGTTGCGCCCGCCGGCGATGAGCACGACCGACTGGAAGCCACGGATCGCCGCCACGGCGGCGTGCGGGTTGGTGGCTTTGGAGTCGTCGTACCAGCAGACGCCGGCGACCTCGGCGACGAGCGCCACGCGGTGCCCCGACGGATGGTAACGCCGCAACGCGTCGGCCACGCCGTCCACACTCGCCCCGGCGGCCCGCGCCGTCGCCGCCGCCGCCAGCGCGTTCGCCACATCGTGCGGAAGGGCCCGCGTGAGGTCGGCGACGGCGACCAACGGTCCTTCGGGGCCGACGAGGTCCCCGTCCTCGACGTGGTAGCCCGCCTCGGTCTCCACGCCGAAGGTGACGACGCGCGCCCGGGCGGCGGCTGCGGCCTGGATCACGATCGGGTCGTCGGCGTTGGCCACGGCCACGTCGCCCTCTTCCTGATGCGCCCAGATCCGCGCCTTGGCGGCGGCGTAGGCGTCCATGTCGGGGTGCCAGTCGAGGTGATCGGGCGCAACGTTCAGCCACGTGCCGACGGCGGGCTTGAAGCTGTCGGTGAAGTGCAGCTGGAACGACGACACCTCGGCCACGATCACGTCCACGTCGCGACGGACGGCGTCGGAGAGGGGCAGTCCGATGTTCCCCGCGGCCACCGCGGCGAGCCCCGACGATTCCAGCATGGCGGCGACCAGCTCGGTGACGGTTGTCTTGCCGTTCGTGCCGGTGATGGCGACGATCGGCCGCCGGGCCCAGCGGCTCGCCAGCTCCACCTCGCTGCGCACCGGCCGGCCCAGCTCGGCGGCGAGCAGCACCACGAGGTGACCCTCGGGGACGGCGGGTGTGGGTACGACCACGTCGGCCTCGCCGACCAGCGCGCGCAGCTCCGCCTCGGTCGGCGCCACGACGAGGTTGAGGCCGGCGTCGGCGGCGCGGCGCCGGGCCGCCCCACCGGGG
>JBOGIC010000911.1:0-2901 GCA_050744985.1 Acidimicrobiales bacterium | reverse complement strand
GGCGATCAGGTTGTGGCCGCAGCCGTGGCCGACGCCGGGCAGCGCGTCGTACTCGCACAGGATGGCGACGGTCGGCCCCTCCCCCGCCGATGCCTCGAACGCGGTGTCCAGCCCGTACGCGCCCCGTTCGACCGGCAGCCCCGCCCGCTCCAGCTCGGTGGCGAGCAGGTCGGCGGCAAATCGTTCCTCGTACAGCAGTTCCGGATGGTCGTGGATCTCCGCCGCGATCTCGCCGAGGCGCTCAGCGCGCCCCGCGACATCGGCGGCCACCCGGTCCTTCAGTTCCTGCGACGCTCAACCACCGTACCGGTGGCTGCCCTGAGCGTCGCACGAACCTTTCAGTTGCCCTTGAGCTTGTCGGCGATCGACTCCACGGCGTCCTTGACCTTGCCGGTGGCCTGGTCGACCTTGCCTTCGCGCTTGAGCTCGTCGTCGTCGGTGAGGTCGCCGGCCGCTTCCTTGACCCGACCCTTGACCTCGTCGAATTGCGCCATGAGGTTGGCTCCCTTCGTGTTGCGTTCTGTGCCGCGCGTTGTCTCCCGCCGGCGGTGTCGGGAAACACGCGGGCGGGTACCCCAGGGTCGTGGCGAAGTCGAACGGCAGGAAGAACGGCAAGGGAGGCACGGGCGCGGTCGAGACCGTCCTGGCGCCCGTGGCGTCGTTGGTCGTCGTCGCGTCGGCGGCCCTCCGCGGCCGGCACGCGGACGAGAGCCCGCCCGAGCGGGCGCCGGATCCCGAGCGGCCGGAGCCGGCGTCGGCGAGGGATGACGACCCGCCGCCCTCGAAGCTGAAGGCGAAGCTCGAGGAGCTGGGGCGGCGGTTCAAACCGCTCGGCATTGCCCTTGCCATGCAGCAGCGCTACAGCGAGGTGCGGGGCAACAACGTGGCGGCGGCGGTGACGTTGCAGGCGTTCCTGTCGCTGTTCCCCCTCATGCTCGTGATCGTCGCCGTGGTCGGGTTCGTCTCCAACGGCGGCGCCGACGTGGCCTCGAGCGTCATCTCCGCGCTGGGGCTGACCGGCGAGGCGGCCCACGCCGTCCAGGAGGCCGTCATGACCGCCGAGCGCAGCCGCAAGGCGGCGTCGGTGGTGGGTCTGGCCGGGCTGCTGTGGTCGGGCCTGGGCCTCGTCAACGCCCTGCAGTACGCGCTCAACCAGGTGTGGCAGGTCGAAGAGCGGGGCGTCAAGGACAAGGCGATCGGCCTCGGCTGGCTCGTGGGCTCGGCCCTGCTCCTCGTCGCCGGGGCGGCGACCACCACGGTGCTCGGGTGGCTGCCGGGCGTGCTGTCGCCCGTCGCCGTGGTCATGGCGCTGTTCATCAACCTCGGCCTGTGGTTGTGGACGTTCAAGGCCCTCCCGAACCGTGACATCCCCATGCGCGAGCTCGTTCCGGGGGCAGTGCTCGGGGCGGTCGGCCTCGAGGTGCTGAAGGTCGTCGGCGGCTACTACGTGCCCCGGGCGGTGAGCTCGTCGTCGGAGCTGTACGGGTCGCTCGGCGTCGTGTTCGCCATCCTCGCCTGGCTGCTGCTGTTCGGCCGGCTGATCGTCTACGCGGCGTCGCTCAACGTGGTGTTCTGGGAGCGCCACCACGGCACGATGAAAGCGGAGATCGAGATCCCCGCCGCCCCGGGAGCGACCCCCGAGGACGTCACCCGCAGCGGGCGCCTCGAGAAGGAGGACCTCCCCCCCGAGGAGGGGGGCGAGGTACCGTCCCGCCGGTGACTTCGTGGGCCGAGTTCGCCGGCGCCGAGCCCGACTTCGCCGCCCGGGTCAAGGCCATCTTCGACCTCCAGAAGCACAAGACGATGGCGACCCTCCGCAAAGACGGCTCGCCTCGCATCAGCGGCACCGAGATCGAGTTCTCCGGCGACGAGCTGATGGTCGGCTCCATGCCCGGTGCGGTCAAGGCCTTCGATCTCCAGCGCGACCCGCGCCTGGCCATCCACGGACCGGCCATCGACCCACCCGACGGCAACCCGACCCTATGGGTGGGCGACGCCAAGATCGCCGGCCGCGCCGTCCCGGCGAGCGGCGAGATGCCCGGCGCCCACTACTTCCGTGTCGACATCACCGAGGTGGTGCTCACCAAGGTGGGCGACCCGCCCGACCACCTCGTGATCGAGTCGTGGCACCCCGACCGCGGGTACCGCCGCGTCCAGCGCGAGTAGGCGCACCCCCCAACCCGTTTGATTCGCGGAAGAGGGGTCCCAGAGCCCCAATGGCGCGGAGCAAACGCTCTCAGGCGACGACGAGGAGGGCGTCGGGCCGCACCCGGACGGTGAACCGGCGGGCATGGGCGGCTACCTCACCGTCGAGGCGGACCGGCAGGCGCCGGCCGAGGTCGACATCGAGGCTGGCTGTCCGTCGCTCGCGGATGCCGGGGTGGGGCAGGTGGGCGCCGTGGTGCAGGCGGGCCCGGACGGGCAGGAGCTGGCCGAGGGACAGCCGGGCGTCGTAGGTGTCGAGCAGGCCGTCGTTGGGATGGGCGCGGGGGCCGAGGTTCCAGTCGCCGAGCCACTGGGCGTTCATGGCCACAAAGGCGCGCGTCCACAGGCGGGTGCGGGCCACGAGGTGGGCGACGAACTCGTAGGTCGTCCCGTCGATCACGACCTCGCCCAGGTCGATCGTGAACCGCACCGCTTCGCCCCGGTTCAGCCGGCCGCCTCCCCCGCCCAGCGTGTGGCAGAGGTCGCCCCCGCGCAGCCCGATGGGCGGGTACGGCGGCCCGGCGGCCAGCACGGCCCGGGCGCCGGCGTCGGAGTCGACCAGGACGGTGCCCTCGGGGATCTCCCCCGGGGCGCCCCACGGCTCACCCTTGGCGATCGGCATCGATGATCGACGAGGCGGAGACGACGCCGCGGAACAGGCTGTCGGCCGCGGCTCGGGCCGCCTTGGCGGTGGAG
>JBOGIC010000910.1:0-1958 GCA_050744985.1 Acidimicrobiales bacterium | reverse complement strand
AACCTGCCGGGGGCGGGGGCGGGGGAGGCGGGGGTGGGGGCGCCGCGGCGACCGCTGACGCCACGGCCGCGGGCATCTCGTCCTCGAGCTTCGTCTCATCCTCCGCGGGCGGGGCTGGCGACCGGCTCGGGGCCTTCTTCGGGACCTGCCGGGGCGGTCGGGCCGCGGCCTTTGCCGGCGATCGCTTCTTGGCGGGGCGGGCCTTGCCCCCAGGCGCCCGCGACGAACCCGCGGTCCGCGCCGCCACCGTGAAGCCGCTCCCTGGGACCGTGCCGGTCTGGAGGTCGAACCCGTCCTCCACGTCGGGTGGGGTTTCGCCGGCGGCGCCGGCGACCATCGCCGCGAACGGCTCGTCGACGACCCGGTCGACCCAGGTCGAGACCTTGCGACCCGAGAGCACCTCGTCCCCCGTGTCGTCGCTGATGATGAGTTGGGCGGCGCCGTGCACGATGACGGCCACCGCTGCGTCGTCCTGGGCCAGCAGGCAGAACGAGGGGAGGTCGTCGGCATCCGCATCGGCCCGGCTCAACCAGCCGGCGACCTGGCGGGCCAGCCGGCGCCCGGGCTGGGCGTGCGCCCCGGCCGCATCACGGACGATGCCCACCAACTCCGCCACCGCCGTGCGCGACCCTTTGCCGGTCGTGCGCACGAACAGCGCGACGCCGGGATAGCGAGCCACCAGGTCGTCGCCAGAGTGCACCGCCAACTGCATCCCGTCGAGGTCAACTTCCGCTCCCATGGTCCCCTCGCCCCTTCCGCCGACCCCTGATCACGATACCCCTTGGTTCGGAGGTGCGGCTCCCTCCGGGAGAAGCATTTCGAGCGATTCGCGATCGGGCTCGGGCTCGTCCGGAGTGGGCGTGAGGTAGCCCGCGACGAAGGCCACCGCGGTGAGCACGCCGAGCACGCCGAGCACGCCCGGCCCGTTCGGCGCCCAGATCCGGAAGACCGACAGCGTGAAGATGACGACCAGGCCGAAGCCGATCCCGATCGGCGCGAACCGCATGGCGCGCATCCACCGGTTGCGGGGCAGGCGCCCGCGCGCCAGCGCGAGCAACACACCCAACACGGCCGCCCCGGTGAGCACGACCATCATGAGCCCGAACAATCCGTAGAGCGACCAGATCGACCCTTTGACGTCGACCACCAGGTCCTCGCCCGCGATGCGGTTGCGGTCGTCGTCCAGCACGGACACCGAGCCCGCCATCAGTCCGGTGGCCTGCTTCTGTAGGCCGCGGAGGTCGAGCAGGATATGACGGCTCTCGGTCTGCCCGGGCGCCACACGCGCCGCGACCGACGTGTCGTACCGGAAGAACGTCAGCCCGATGACCGTGCCCTCGAGTCGCACGGTGCGGACGTCGATCGGCGACGGGCCACCGTTGGTCACGGTCACGACCATCTCGACGCTGCGCTGCGGCCGCAGGATCAGCGGCACGCTGTTGCTGGTGCGCTCGATCGGGACGCCGTCGATCCGCACCGCCAAGTCGACATCCGCCGCGGACGCCGCCGAAGGGAACACGACCGGCGCGAGCAGCAACACGGCGAACACGGCGAAGGCCGCAGGGGCGTTTGCCCGGAGGAGCCCGCGTCTGTCAGGGAGCATGTCGGCCTCCAACCGAGAAGATGCGGTTCACGCAGTACGCCATCGCCAGCAGCAGGATGAACAGCATCACGAGCAGGGAGCTGGTGCCCGGATCGACTTGGCTGACCAGGACCACGTCGAACGGCACGGTCAGCACCGGCCCGCACGCGGCGGTCAGCTCGTAGTGCCCGACGACGAGATCGGGCGTGTCGAGAGAGGCGACGAAGCGGCCGTCTTCGTCGGCCAGCACCTGACCCGCCGGCTCGCCGCTGATCGTGAGGTCGACCAGGCCGCCCGGCGAACAGCCGCGTCCGGTCGCCACGAGCACACCGCCGGGTTCGACCGACGGGCGGTCGATCTCGATGGCCGGCACGAT
>JBOGIC010000909.1:0-6359 GCA_050744985.1 Acidimicrobiales bacterium | reverse complement strand
GCGCTGCGCGCCGCCGCCCGGTTCCGCACCGCACGCCAACGCCTGCAGGAGGAGCAGGTGGCGCGCCTCGCCGACGCCCTCCCGCTGCCCCAGTTGCACCTGCCGACGCTGTTCACGCCCGAGATCGGCCGTCCCGAGATCGACGTCCTCGCCGATGCATTCGCCCGCTCCGTGACCACCCTCGAGGTCGTGGACAAGTGACCGCGCCCGAGTCACCCGCGCCGCCGCCGCCGAAGCCGCCTCGGCCGCCGGACAAGTCGCTGGCCGACGTGGCGCACCGCTCGCAGGTCGTGGTGTGCTGTGGCCCGGGGGGCGTGGGCAAGACGACCGTGGCCGGGGCCCTGGCCGCCCACGGCGCCGCCGAGGGACGCCGGTGTGTCGTCGTCACCGTCGACCCGGCCCGGCGTCTCGCCAACGCCCTCGGCCTCGACACGCTGCCCGACACCCCGCACCGCATCGAGGGGGACTGGCGGGGTGAGCTGTGGGCCCTGATGCTCGACAGCAAGTCGACGTTCGACTCGCTCGTGGTCAAGTACGCGGCCCGTCCCGAGCAGGCCGAGGCGATCCTGACCAACCGCTTCTACCGCAACATCGCGGGGGCCTTGTCGGGCACGCAGGAGTACATGGGCATGGAGAAGCTCTACGAGCTGCACGCCGAGGGCGGTTTCGACCTCATCGTCGTGGACACGCCGCCCACCCGCAACGCCCTGGACTTCGTCGACGCGCCCCGCCGGCTCGTGCGGTTCCTCGACAACCGCATCTTCCGCCTGCTCATGCTGCCGACGCGGGTCGGGATCCGCGCCGTCAACGCCGCGGCGCAGACGTTCCTGCGTACCACGTCGAAGGTCGTCGGCGGGCAGGTGGTCACCGACGCCGTCGCCTTCTTCCAGGCCTTCGAGGGGATGGAGGCCGGGTTCCGCGACCGGGCGCAGCGGGTCCTCGACCTCCTCGCCGACGAGGGCACGTCGTTCGTCCTCGTGGCCACGCCGCGGCGCGAGGCGGTGACCGAAGCCGACTACTTCGCCGAGAAGCTGGCGCAGGCCCATATCCCGATCCAGGGACTGATCGTCAACCGGATGCACCCGCGCTTCGCCACGGGGTGGGCCCCCGAGGCCGACCGGGAACGGGCCCGCACCCTCGAAGGCACGCCGCTGGGCGCCCTCTGGGCCAACCTGGCCGACCTCCACGCCCTGGCCGCCGCCGAGGAGGCCGAGGTCGCCCCGCTGGTGCGGCGGATCGCGCCCGCGCCCACCGCCCGCGTGCCCCTGCTCGACAGCGATGTCCACGACGTGGAGGGTCTGGCCACCGTCGGCGACCACGTCTTCGGCGCCGAGAACGCGGGGTAGGGGCGGTACGCTGAGGCCCCGAGTGGGAGGGGGCGGCGGAGTTCGTGGGTGGCATCTTCATCAGCTACCGGCGGGAGGACACGGGGCCCTACGCGGGCCGCCTGCGCGACGCCCTGAAGCACCACTTCGGCGACTCCCAGGTCTTCCGTGACATCGACCGGATCAATCCGGGCGAGCGCTTTCCGCACGTCATCGAGCAGGCCGTCGGATCGTGTGACGCGCTGCTGGCGGTGATCGGTCCTCAGTGGCAGACCCCGCGCCTCGACGACCCCGACGACTATCTGCGTCGCGAGATCGCCGCCGCCCTCGAGCGGCCCGACGTCCTGGTCGTGCCGGTGCTGATCGGCGCGGCGCGAGTGCCGTCCGCCGACGACCTGCCGCCGCCACTGGCCGGGCTCGCCGACTGCCAGGCCGTCCACCTCAACGACGAGGGGTGGGACGACCAGGTGGCCCGGTTGATCCGGGCCCTTGAGGCGGTCGTTGAACCGGCGACGCTGGAGCGCCCCGTGGCGCCACCTCCGCCGCCCGCACAGCCGCCGCGATCCTGGAAGCCGGCGCCACCGCGACCCGTCCCGCCGTCAATCCCGCCGCGGTCGCGGTCGCGCTTCCCGGTCGGCATCCTGGTGGCGGTGCTCGTGGTCATCGGGCTCCTCACCGCCCTCGGGATCGTCGCCGTGAAGGTGATCTCGGGTGTCGACTTCGGACCGGGGAACCCGGCCGTCACCATCTCCCCCGACTCGGGCCCGCCGGGCACGCAGGTCACGGTGACGGGCACGGGCTTCGGCGCCAACGAGACCGTCGACGTCCGGTTCCACGCCAGCGAGGTCGGCACGACCCAGGCCGATGCGGCCGGGGCGTTCAGCCTCGTCGTCACCGTCCCGAACACACCGTTCCGCAACCAGCAGTTCGACATCGGGGCGTCGGGCAAACGCACCGTTCGCCATGACTCGGCGCCGTTCATGGTCACATAGAGAGAGGAGCTCAGCATGACGAGTCCAGGAGGATGGGAGCCTCCCCCGGGACAAGGCGGGATGCCGGGGCCCGGAGCTCCGCCGCCCCCGTACCAGCAGTACCCCGGCGGCTACCAGCCACCGCAGACCGAGGGCATGGCGATCGCCGCCCTGGTCCTGGCCATCTGCTCGTTCGTCTTCTTCCAGCCCATCACCGCCATCATTGCCCTGGTGCTGTCCTCGTCGAGCGATCGCAAGATCGCGGAGTCGGGCGGACGGCTGACGGGCGAGACCTTCAACAAGGTCGCCAGGATCGTCTCGTGGATCAACATCGGGCTCTGTGCCCTGATTGCCGTCTTCATCATCGTCATCATCATCGTCGCCGTCGCCACGAGCGACTCGGCGTCGGCGCTGGCGCTGGCCGGCCTGCAGGCCTAGCCGGCCTCGGCCTCCGGACGGGGCTCGGTGAGGGAGCGGGCAGCCTCCTCGACGGTCTCGGTGACCGTCACGATGCGGTCGAAGCCGGTCGTGTGCAGCAGCCGCACCAGCGTGGGGCGGTTGCAGCACACGGCCACGTCGCCGCCCGTCTCCCGGGCGCGGCGGATCCCGCCGATCAGCGCGCCCAAGCCCGCGGAGTCGACGAACGGCACCTCGGACATGTCGATGAGCAGCTTCGGCCGGGTCGACACCGCGGCCAGCGCCTCGCGGAACTGCCCGACCGTGTAGGCGTCCAACTCACCGACCGGCCGGCAGATCGTGTACCCATCGCACTCCTCAACGTGGATTTGGAGCACTCGTCCTCCCGGATCGGGCCACTGAGGCAATCAGATGCTACCCAGGCGGGGTGGCGCTACTGTCAGGAGCCGTGCCCGACGTGCTGATCGTGAGCGACGCGGCCTCGGTCCGGGCGGAGGTCAAGGCGGTCCTCGAAGACCCCGACACCACCATCCGCGAGCTCACGCGGGGCGCTTCGGTGCTCGCCGCTGTGCACGAGCGGCTCCCCGACCTCGCCGTCATCGATCTGCAGATCGGCAAAATGGGCGGCATGGCCACCACCCACGACCTGCACCTCGAAGAGGGCGCCGGCCGCGTCGGTCACGTGCCCGTGCTGATGCTCCTCGACCGCCGCGCCGACGTGTTCCTCGCCAAGCGGGCCTTCGCCGAGGGCTGGATCGTCAAGCCTCTCGACTCTATGCGGCTATCCCGCGCCATCTCCACCGTCCTCGCCGGCGGCACCTACCACGACCGGGCCTACCAACCGCCGACCGTCCTCCCCGCCGCCCAGTAGCATCGAGCTTTCCGGGGAGTGGCGCAGCTTGGTTAGCGCGCAGCGTTCGGGACGCTGAGGCCGGGGGTTCAAATCCCCCCTCCCCGACCAGGTCAGAGGCTATGTGGGCCTGTGGATAACGGTTCCCAGGCCGCGGGCAGGCCGCGAGATTTTCAGAACCGCGTCCCGAGCGCGGTCGCGGCAGCCTGGTCCGCGGCAGTGGTGGCCTGCGCGTAGACCGCGAGAGTGAGCCGCGGATCGGAGTGCCCGAGTCGGGTTTGCGCGGTTTTCAGGTCGACGCCCTCGAGGACGAGTGCGGTGGCATTGGCCCTTCGGAGGTCATGGAACGCGAGCCCTGGGAGGCCCGCGGCAGCGGTGGCCGGGCCCCAGACGCGCCGGCGGAAGTGGGCGTAGTCGAGCGGCCCGCCCTGGGGTGCCGTGAAGACCAGTTCGGTCGAGTCCGCCCCGGTGAGCCCCCGGCGGGCCAGGTGATCCGCGAGAAGCGCCATGAGCGGCTCAGGGACAGCCATCGTGCGTCGCCCGGCCTGTGACTTCGGCGGCCCCATGACCATGGCCCCTCCCGGCCCTCTGGTGAGGTGCTCAGCCACTTCCAGCGTCGACCGGAGGAAGTCCAGGCGCCCGACCCGCAGCCCCGCGCACTCGCCCCACCGCAGGCCGAGGACAGCCCCGAGGTCCGCCCGTAGTCGCCCATCGCCTCAGCCAGGGCCCCCAGCTCGTCCGCCTCGACGACATGCCGCACGGTCTGCGTGACGGCTGGCAAGCGAATGCCCCGGCACGGCGAGCGCACGATCAGCTCGTTGGCAACGGCCGAGTTGAGGATGGCCCGGAGGACGCCGTACTGCCGCCGAACGGTGCGCGGAGCCGACTTGGCCGTCCAAGTGGTGACGAGCGCCTGGACGTCCGCCGGCGTGATCGTGCCAATCGCCCGGCTCCCGAAGGTCGGCAACAGGTGAACCCGAACGATCGTCTCGTCCCGAGCCAACGCACTCGGCCGCTTGCTCGGCTCATCAAGCCACGCCGCCGCCCACTCGTCGAACCGCACCCGCCCGTTGGCAGGATCGACGTACCCACCGGAGAGCTTGGCGTGCTCAACCGAGGTCAGCCATCGTTCCGCATCAATCCGCCGAGCGAAGGTCCGCGACCGCTCCCGGCCGTAAGGGTCCCGGTACCGAGCCCGCCACCGCCCAGCTGCTCGCTTCTCGACATGCGCCATTCCCACCTCCCGTGGAGCGAACGCTAGCGAGTCACAATGACAGGCGCCGGTGCCAGCCTGTCCCCATCGTCAGTGGTTGCGACGAATCGGTAGCGAGGCAAAGTGTTGACACCGGCCTCAAGCCACGAGACTGAACCGAACTCTGGGGTGTTGGTCGGTGGCCTCCGGAGGTGACCACCGTCCGTGAGCGTACTTGCGCTGCAGCTTCACCATGAGGATGGCCCGGACGCCCTCGACGCTCCAGCGCACGCCGACGTCGGTGCGCCGGTTCATCTCCCGCATGACGCGTTCGAGCACGCCGGTGCCGAGCTCGGGCCGTCCCTTGTCGCCGAAGAGGAGACGGCCGGCGCCGGGATGGGTGAGGAAGGTGAGCGCCTCGCCCTCGGCGGCCCGCAGGTGGGCCGCCGCCGCCATCGCCCCGCAGCCCTCGGCGTCGTCGATGAGCTCGGCATAGGCGGCCCGGGCGGCGCCGAGGTCCTGGTCCCGGTAGGCGGCGCTGAGCAGGGCCTCGAGCTGGCGGCGGAAGTCGTCGGCCAGTCCCTCGCTGGCCCGGTCGGTGTAGCGGGCGGCCCGGTAGACGCCCCGGGAGAGGTGCCACAGGCAGCGCTGCACGGGCACGCCGGGGAACCGCTCGGCGGCCAGCGCCGACAGCTCCTCCTCGCCGTCGACGAGGATGAGCCCGGGGCGCAGCCCCGCCAGCAGGTCGCCCATCACCGGCCAACCCTCGGCCACGGTGGCCCCCAGCAGGCGGGCCTGCACCGACACCCGCTTCCCGTCGCGGCGCCTGGTGACCAGGCCGATGGCCAGGTGCAGCGCCACACCCCCCTTCTTCTCCCCGGCCCGCTCGCCGGTCCCGTCCAGCAGCAGCACCGGCACCTCGTCGATCTCGGGCCCGATGCGCTCGGGGGCCATGGCGATCACGTCGCGGCGGATGCTGCGAGCCGACACCGACGGGCCGGCCAGGCCGGCGAGCAGCCGGGACGCCTTGGCGTAGGCCACCTCCACGGCCAGCGACGCCGCCAGGTCGCTGAGCGCCTCGGTGCGGCGCTGGTGGGGGCGCAGGCCGAGCAGCCCGGCCGCCGGGGCGAAGCGGCGACTGCATGCCCGGCAGGCGAGCTGCTGGGAGCGGAACGACACCCGCCCGCACGCCGTGGTCACCCTGCGGGGCTTCGGCCGGAACCCACGACGACGAAATCCCCGCCGGCTCCCACAACCAGTGCAGCTCCACGGCGCCTCCAGCTGCTCGTCATCGGAGAGCGGGACCCCGAACGGACCGACCACGGCGTCGACCAGCTCGGCGACCATCGACTCGACGGCATCGGCGACCAGCTGGGCGGGCGCCTGGCGGGCGAAGGCCATGGCCGCCTCCTCAAGCTCTCCCAGCCCGACGATCCCGTCGAGCTCGATCCTCACGCTGCGTGTACGTTCCGACTTGGGCACGGGGCTCCTTCCGCTCTTCGCGGTTCGGGTGGAGCCTCGTGCCTACCAGGCCAGAACTACACGTGTGTCATTCGATCGCCTCGCTACCTAAGAGTCAGCGACAGGAGGTGATGGCCGCCCTC
>JBOGIC010000908.1:0-2805 GCA_050744985.1 Acidimicrobiales bacterium | reverse complement strand
CCCTCGCCCTGATCGACCTGATCGGGCTGGACACCACGATGGCCGTCGCGGAATCGATGTACGAGGAGTTCAAGGAGCCGCTCTACGCGCCGCCGCCGCTGCTGTCCCGGATGGTCCACGCCGGCCTGCTGGGGCGCAAGGCCGGTCGGGGGTTCTTCCTCTACGACCGCTCCGGGCCGACGTAGCTCCGATAGACCGCCAAGAGGCTCTCCTTCTGCTGGGCGGTCAAGCGGGGATCGGTGCGGATCGCCGTCTCCGTCGTGCTCGGGGCCGGGGCGGCACCCGGCGGCTCCGCCGAGGCGTCACCGGCTCGGGGGTTGAACCATCCGGCCTGGGTCATCACCATGTCGGCGGACAGGTTCAGGGCCCGGGCGATCGACTGCAACACCCGCACCGACGGGGCGTGTAGGCCGCGCTCGACCTGGCTCAGGTACGGGTTGGAGACATCGGTCAGATCGGCCAGTTCCCGCAGCGACATGTTGGCGAGCTTGCGCTGGGCCCGGATGAAGCTGCCGAGGGCCTCGCGCTGGGACTGCCAGGGATCCGGCTCGTCCGGCTCATCCGCCTGCTCCATGAGAAAAAGCTAGCGCCCTTCCCTCAAGGTTCGCCCCGCCCTTCGCATCGCCTCGAGGCCCGAAAGACCAGCTGACACCGCTGCGGATGACGCCACTGGAAGGCGAAGAACGGAGCGAACCGTTCCTCCCGGGTCGCTCAGGGACCGCCAACGAACAACCCGCGCGGAAGAGGAGGCGTCAGTTCGCGTGGCGGCGTCCGAAAGCGCTGGTGCTGCTTCCAGAGCCGAGGAGTCCGAAGGCGAACTGACGCCTCCTCTTTGCCTTACTTGTTCGTTGACGGGCCCTCAGCGGGCAGGCCCGCCGTGCCTGCCCGCTCGTGTTACTGCGATGTGCTTTGTTCCTCAGGCCTTGGCGCCACTGGCGGCGGCCACCCTTGGCCCCGCGTTGCGCGCGGCCTCGTGGACGGTCCCGACGAGGGGACCGGTGGCCGCGTCGACGACCTTGGTGAGGAACTCGACCTGGCTCGCCCACAGCTTGCTGGCGAACTCGAAGGCGTAGTCAGGACGGTCCGGGTAGACCAACTCGGGCACCCGGGGGACCACCGTGGCTACGGCCTCGGCCCAGCTGCGCACGGCCTGGACGCTCGCGTCCTGGCTCGCCTTGACGGCCTGGAGAATGCGTTCCTGCGCAACGTTGGTGGGTTCGGTAGGCATAGGGATGCTCCTTCCTGGGCAGGTATGCCCTTGGGTTTGTTCGGCATCGCCCGCTATGTGTAACTTGCCGTGCGAAGTGCGAACTATTTGTGCCTCGTGCTAAGTATACCATGCATCAGGCCAACCTAAACCTGAGTCCGAAACGCCGAGGAGGCTTGCGACTGACGATGCCGCGCCCCGCCACACGAGTCGTGTCGTACTCCCAGCTCCCCTCCCTTGCCGGTGAGCACCTCGGCGAGAGTGACTGGTTGCCCGTCACGCAGGACCACATCGACACGTTCGCCCAACTGACGGGCGACGAGCAATGGGTGCACGTGGATCCCGAACGGGCGGCGTCGTCGTCGTTCGGCACCACGATCGGTCACGGGTTCTTCACGCTGAGTCTGGCTACCCGCGTTATCTACGAGCTGATCGAGGTCACAGGGGCGGGCCTGATCCTCAACTACGGCCTCAACCGTGTGCGCTTCCCGGCGCCGGTGCCATCCGGCAGCCGCATCCGGGCCGCCCTCGAGATCCCCTCGGTCGAGGAGGTGGCGGGGGGCCTGCAGGTCACCTACCGCCTCACCTACGAGGTGGAGGGCGGGTCGAAGCCGCCCTGCGTGGCCGACGTGCTGTTCCGTTACTACGAAAGCGAGCGGCCCGAAATGTCGCTCCCGACAAGACAGGAGGTTCGAGGATCGTGACACGCACCATCCAGCGGGTGGGGGTGGCCGGCTCCGGCATCATGGGGTCGGGCATCGCCCAGGTGGTCGCTCAGGCCGGCTTTGACGTCGTGCTGCGGAGCCGCACGCAGGAGAAGGCCGACGCAACGGTCGGGCGGCTGGCCAAGCAGTTCGGCAAGCTGGTCGACAAGGGCAAGTTGTCCGAGGACGACCGTGACGCCGCGATGGCGCGGGTCCAGGCGGTCACCGACCTCGACGACCTGAGCCAGTGTGACCTGATCATCGAGTCGGTCGTGGAGGACCTGAAGGTCAAGCAGGAGCTGCTGAGCGACCTCGATCGCCGGTGCGGTGAGGGCACGATCCTCGCCTCGAACACGTCGACGCTGCGGATCGTCGAGCTGGCCAACGGCACCGAGCGCGCCGACCGGGTCTGTGGCGTGCACTTCTTCAACCCAGCGACGGTGATGCCCCTCGTCGAGGTGGTGCCGGCGTGCACGACCTCCGAGGCGACGGTCGACGCCGTCCGACGCTTCGCCGAGGACCTCGGCAAGCACCCCGTCCTCGCCAAGGACCACGCCGGGTTCATCGTCAACGCGCTGCTGTTCCCGTACCTGAACGGCGCCGTGCAGATGCTCGACGAGGGTGTCGCGACCAAAGAGGACATCGACCTGGCCATGCAGGACGGGTGCGGCTTCCCGATGGGACCGCTCGCCCTCCTCGACCTCATCGGCCTCGACACGAGCGTGTCGATTCTCGAAACCCTCTACGACGAGTCCCGCAACCCCTGCGCCATGCCGGCCCCGCTACTCAAGCGCATGGTCGCCGACGGCAAGCTCGGCAAGAAGTCGGGCGAGGGCTTCTTCACGTATGACTGAACCGCTGCCACGCCCGCCGCGCGTTCTTGTAAGCCAGAGC
>JBOGIC010000907.1:0-3724 GCA_050744985.1 Acidimicrobiales bacterium | reverse complement strand
TCTTCGTGGACGAGATCGACTCCATCGGCCGCAAGCGCGGCGCCGGTCTCGGCGGTGGGCACGACGAGCGGGAGCAGACGCTCAACCAGATGCTGTCGGAGATGGACGGGTTCGAGACCACCGAGGGTATCGTGATGATGGCGGCGACCAACCGCCCCGACATCCTCGACCCCGCCCTGCTGCGCCCGGGCCGCTTCGACCGCCAGATCGTCGTCCCGCTGCCCGACCTCGAGGACCGCCTGCCCATCCTGCAGGTGCACTGCAAGGACAAGCGTCTCGCCCCCGATGTCGACCTGACCACCATCGCCCGGGGCACGCCCGGCATGAGCGGCGCCGACCTGGCCAACCTCGTCAACGAGGCGGCCCTGTTCGCCGTGCGACGGGGCGCCGCCGAGATCCACATGCAGGACTTCGAGGCTGCGCGTGACCGCGTGCTCATGGGCCAGCGCCGCGAGTCGATGGTGCTGTCCGACAAGGAGAAGGAGATCGTCGCTTACCACGAGGGCGGGCACGCCGTGCTGGCCTACGCCCTCGAGTTCGCCGACCCGGTGCACAAGGTGACGATCCTGCCGACGGGCATGGCGCTGGGCGTCACCCAGCAGCTGCCGCTCGAGGAGCGCCACATCTATCCCCGGCCGTACATCGAGGACTCCCTGGTGGTGCGCCTCGGCGGGCGCATCGCCGAGGAGCTCGTCTTCGGCAACATCTCCACGGGCGCCAACAACGACCTCGTCGGCTGCACGGAGCTGGCTCGGAAGATGGTGCGCGAGTGGGGCATGAGCGACCGCATCGGTCCCATGGCCTGGGGGCAGCAGGGCATGGTGTTCCTCGGCGAGGACCTCATGCACAGCCGCGACTACAGCGACGAGACGGCCCGCGTGATCGACGAGGAGGTCGAGCGCATCCTGCGCGAGCAGGAGGACCGGGCCCGCGGCGTGCTGCGCGAGCTCCGGGGCGGCCTCGACCTCGTCGCCCAGAAGCTGCTCGAGAAGGAGACCATCGACGGCGACGAGGTCGCGAGCCTCGTCGACCAGGCGGCCGGGCGCACCGTCCGCCGCCGCCCGATCCCCCGTCCGCTGCAGGCCGAGCTGGCACCCCCCGACGGCCCGCCCAGCGGACCGCCCAACGGGTCGTCCGGCGACACGGCCGAGGTGCCGCGCCAGAGGAACCGCGCGTCCTGACGGGGGCCTGACGCGCACGAACTCGGTGGCCCGCAGCGCTGGGGCCCTCCCACAAAGGCGACCTGTCATACATGGTAGCCTTCATGTATGACAATGCTCAGCTTCCGTGTCGACGAAGGAGAGGCGGCAGCCGCCCAGCGGTGGGCTGATCGGCTCGGCGTGGATCGCTCGGAACTGCTTCGAGACGCCCTGCATCGTCACCTCCTCCGACTCGCGAGCGAGGACGATGCCGAGATCTGGGCCCGCCAACCAATGGACGACGGCGAGCAGTCCTTCTCCGAGATCGCCGACTGGGGGCCCGCTGAGGACTGGTCTGATTGGGCCGATGCAGCGAGGTGAGGTCTGGTTCGCAGCGACCCCTGGGGGCGATCGCCCTGTCCTAGTCCTGACGCGCGACCCCGTCGCCGACCGGATTGGTTCAGTTGTCGTTGCGGCGCTGACGCGAACACGTCGTGGGTTGGTGTCTGAGCTGGACCTGACCGCAGACGGTGACGGCGTCCCGACCGACTGCGTCGTGAACTTCGACAACATCCACACGCTGAACCGCCGCACCCTCCGACGGCTCGTCACCGTCTTATCCCGGGCACGAATGGGGGAAGCGTGTCGCACCCTTGCTGCCGCGACGGGATGTTGACGACGGTGCACGCGGACAGAGGCCGCGAAATAGGTGCCGAAGTCGAGCGGTTCGAGCGGGTGGCTCAATGCTCCTCGAGTGACGATCGCGACGGCGATAGCAGGAGACGACCGGTTCTGCGCCGCGGTATCGCCGCGCCCTCTACACGACGATGACGTCGACCAGGCCTTCCAAGGCCCGAAAATCATCACCATTGCGGATGTACACCGGGAGCCTTGCGGCAAGGGCCGTTGCCGCGATCAGCAGGTCGACCGCTCGGGCGCCGCGGGCCTTGCGACCCGATGCCACGACCGACGCAAAGATTCGCCCGTAGGCGCGAGCCGCCTCGCCGTCGAAGGCAATCGGGTCGAAGGCGGCCTCAGCGCGCTGGAGGCGATCCTGCCGTTGGCCACGCTCTTCGGGATCGTGTGTCGAATGCGGGCCGGCGGCCAGCTCCGCCATGGTGATCGCGCTTACCGCTATCTCGATCGGGAGCCGTGACGGATCCAACCTCTCGAGATAGATCACCACGGAGGTGTCGATGACACCACGGGCACGCCGTTGCTGCTCAGCCACGAGGCGTTGCGTCCTGACTCGCGACGGCATCGAGATCGGCACGGAACCGGTCGTAGTCAACGCTCGGAGCAGAGCGGAAGATGGCTACGGCAGCTTCGGCAGCGACGAAGCGGTGACGACGCAGTGGCGTGAGCTCACCGACGGGGACGCCGTTGCGGGTGACGACGAACTCCTGTCCCTCATGCAGGGCCCGCATGATGGCGCCGCTTTGATTGCGCAGCTCTCGTTGGCTGATCTCTCGGGTCATGAACCCACTGTAGCACGCCGTGCTACGGATCCCCAGCAAGCCCATTACGCTGGATGGGTTGCGCACCCGACCCTGGGGGGGGAACCGGCGGGACTCCGCTGTTACCGGGCGCAACGGTGGTGCCGCAGTCGGTCGGGTGCCGGCGCCGACCGCTCGGACGGTCGGACGCGCGAATGGGCCACGACGCGACTCCCGCGTGATGCAACCGGGCGGTGGGCGCGTCGTTTGATCAACCGGCTGCTCTCGGCGCGTGTTCGCCCGTCACCCATGAGGCCCACTCCGTGCGACCAAAGGTTGTGCTTTCGACGAGCTGTCGCTTTGTGGACAATCGCCCCTCGGAACGCGTCATTTGGGGTATGACGCCAGAAACGCCGAGGCCGCGACTCCCGCTCCCCTTGTACCGCGTGACGGCATCCAGTGCCACGTGTCGGAGCCGCCGCCGCTCGACGGTCGGACTACGAAGCTCTCCACGCGGAGGACCGAGCAAGGAGGTCAGATGTCAAGCAACGACATGGCAGACGTGAGCCGGAGGATGATGGAGGCCACTGCGCCTTTTCGGAACCTCGTTGACCAGATGGCGGAGGTCAGCCGGTCGTGGGCATCGGCAGCCGGGCTGGCTGTAGGCCCAGGAAGCGCTCGTGGTGACGCTTTTCAAGCTGCCGCCGAGCAGATGGTCGAGCTGAGCCAAGCCTGGATCGAGCCGGTGCGGCGGCTCAGCGACGAGCACGCCAACCTCGCCGACGAGATGGTCGTATGGGCGGAGTGACACCGTCAGTTCTGGGGCATTTTGTGCACGACGCTGCGGCCCATCAGGCGGTGGCCGAGCAGCTGTCGAGGCTGCCCGCGGCAGGTTCAGCG
Organism: Acidimicrobiales bacterium; assembly: GCA_050744985.1. Taxonomy (GTDB): domain Bacteria; phylum Actinomycetota; class Acidimicrobiia; order Acidimicrobiales; family AC-14; genus JBOGIC01. Next base: position 249 of record JBOGIC010000907.1, on the reverse strand, counting down.
GTATTGACGTAGGTGTGCGTCGATGCGAGCGTTACCCCGCGCCACGCTGGTGCCGAAGTCGGGCGGTCCGATTTACGCAAGCGGTCCAGCCTGCGTGGAACCGATCACGGTGCCGTCGGGCCGGTGAAAGACGGTGACGCCGTTGGCGTCGCCGGTGATCCCGAAGCCACCCTCGTGGACGCAGGTGTGGTGGCGGGGACAGAGCAGGACCCCGTTGTCCACAGCCGTGCGGCCCCCGTGGTCGTAGTG
>JBOGIC010000906.1:0-4627 GCA_050744985.1 Acidimicrobiales bacterium | reverse complement strand
CGTGCTGGGGGTTCTCACCCTGGAAGTGGGCGTTGGTGTCGGGCAGCAGGTGGGGGGGTTGCACCCGTTCGACCGTCCCCGTGCGGCCGCGCACGTACCGCACCAGGCGGGTGTGGCCGGGCGGGTGGATGTCCGCCGCCCGCACCCGGTCACCGACGGAGAATGTCGGGGGTGTGTCGATCGGGCGCAACGACCCCGCCGCCGTCGGCGTGTAGTCAGGCTTGTTGGGTTCGGGCGCCGGCGGCTCCTCGACGTCCTCCCCGCGCAGCTTCCGGGCCCGGGCCTCGATCGCGCCCGGCGCGATGATCGCGCTGTCGGTCAGCAGGTTCTCCGCCCCTTTGAGCCAGCGCCCGTAGTAGCCGTAGCCGAGGTAGTCGATGGGATGCTGGCGGTTGAGGGCGTTGCGGAACGCGTCGAGGTTGGTGCCCGACACGCGCATCGACAGCAGGGCCATGGCGAAGGCGCGCCGCTCCCACTCCTCGTGGAACGGCGGGTCGTCGGGCGGGTCCAGCGCGACCGAGCCGAAGCCCTGCATGCCGCCCATGTCGGCAACGGTGTCCACGTGTCCTCCTTGGGCTGGTTCTTGTAAGCCTCAGCCACCGAAACGGTGGCTGAGGCTTACAAGAACGGTAGGGGGTCAGACCGTCCAGGTGTTGATCTGGAAGGCGCCGGCTCGCCAGGCGGTCAGGGCCGAGTCGAGCACGTCGAGGGGGTGGAACGGCTGCACGCCCTCGATGAGGTCGTCTTCGCGGAACCCGTACAGCGCGCCCATGGCGAAGCGGCAGGCGTAGATCTTGGCGCCCTCCTTGAGGAGCGTCTTGATCTGGTTGTTGATGGCCATGTGGCCGGGGAACGCCTCTTGGCCGACGGCCGGGAAGCCGCGGGTGCCCGAGGCGAGGAGTACGCCTGGACCGTACAGGACGATGCTGACGTCGAAGCCCTTGCGCACGAGGCGGGTCGAGGTCAGCAGGTTCACCAGCGCCACCGAGCCCTCGTAGGGAACCGTGTGGATGAAGACGAAGGCCTTCTCGCCCGGCTGGGCCTTGATGTCCTCGAACAGCTTCTCGTCGGTGTCGAACAGCACCTCGCCGTCCGCGGGCCGCTCCTGGTTCACGGTCTTTGCCATTTACTCTCCTCCGGTTTGAGTGACTGCTTGGGCGGGTGTTCCTCGTCGGGCGGTTGGGGTCCAGTGCTGCCGGTGGCTGCCGGGCATCTGCTGGATCGTGAACCGGCGCAGCTTCCAGGGGAGGCGCCGGTAGGTGGGAGCGAAGACCTGCAGCCAGAACCGCTCCCGCCAGTCCCGGGGACCGGGTGGCGGGGGCCGGCCGTACTTGGCCGCCATCTGCCGCTGCGCGTCGGCCAGCAGGTAGTGCTCGGAGTTCTGGCGGAGCCAGTGTGAGAACCCCATGTCAGGACTTCAACGAGGCGAGGCCGTTCTGGGCGGCGAGCGCGATGGGCTCGTTGAGGGCGCCGATGGGCGGGGAGTAGACGTTCTCCATGTACGCGAGGTCTTCGAGGGTGATGCCCGTCTTGACCGCCATGGCGAGGAAGTCGGCGCGCTCCTTGATCCCCTCGCCGCCCACCATCTGGGCGCCGATCAGCCGCAGGGTGCCCGGCTCGGCCAGCAGCTTCACCCGGATCTTCTTCATGTCGGGGTAGTACCGCGCCCGGGAGATCCCGTTGGCGACACCGACGACGTGGGGGATCCCCAGCGCCGTGGCGAGGGTCTCGCCGAACGACACGCCGCCGATCATCCACTTGCCGGCGACCATGCCCCATGGCACGTACACCGGCTGGTAGGCGCGCCGCCCACCGGCGGCGTTGGTGCCCGCCACCTTGCCCTGGGCGTAGGCGTGGCTCCCGGACAGGCCCTGGATCGGCACGTTGCTCACGCCGTGGGGCAGTTCGGCGCAGTCGCCGGCGGCGAAGACGTCGGCCTTCGACGTGGCCATGCGCTCGTCGACGACGATGCCGCCCGTCGAGCCGATCTTGAGACCGGCGGCGGCCGCCAGCCGGGCGTTGGGCTCCTTCTTCGTGCAGACGACGACGAGGTCGGCGGGCAGTTCGCCGGTATCGGTCTGCACGGCCCGCACGTGGCCCTTCTCGTCGCCGAGGAAGGCGCGCAGCGGCGTGTTCCAGTTCATCTTCACGCCCATCTCCGCCCACGACTCCTCGACCGGCGCGGCGATGTCGGGGTCGGCCGCCTCGGCCAGCGCCCACGGCTGCGGGTCGATCACGTGGGTCTCGATGCCGCGGTGGGCGAGGGCCGTCACCATCTCGAGCCCGAGCGGGGAGGCGTCCACGACGACGGCGACCTTGACCGTGTCGAGGACCTTGTCCCACTCCATCGCGCGACGGATGTTCTTGACGTAGTAAAGGCCCTCGAGGTCGCCGCCCGGGACGCCGGGGTCGGCGTAGTCGAAGCCGGTGCCGAGGATGAGCCGGTCCCACGACTTCGTGCCTTCGCCCTCCACCTCGATGGTGCGGGCGGTCAGGTCGGCCGCGGTGACGCGGGTCTCGTAGTGGATGTCGATCCCGGCCTCGACGTAGGTCTCCTTGGTCGCCAGGAACAGACGCTCGAAGTCGGGGATCTCCCTGCCGTGGACGTACGGGATGCCGCAGGGGCTGTAGGCGGCGTCCTCGTACTCCGTGTAGACGGTGACCTCGGCCTTGGGGTCCGTGGCCTTGACGGCACCGGCGGCGCCGATCCCGGCGGCGCCTCCGCCGATCACGGCGATCTTCAAGGCCGGTCCTCCTTCCCCCGCGGCATGGACGATACGGCTACGTCCGTTTACTATACTGGATGGTGCTCGTGAGGCCGTCAAGGGAACAGCGATGAGTGGCTACAGCGATCCCTCGGCGCTGATCGAAGGACGGGCCCTCGACCGCACGGTCGATCACGTGGTGAACGGCATCGGGCCCCGGCTGCGCGACCTCCGCCTCCAGCACGGCCTCTCGCTGCAGCAACTGGCGGAGCGGGCCGGGGTCTCGGCGGCGGCGATCCACAAGATCGAGCGCAACGGGATGGTCCCCACCATCACCACGCTGTTGAAGCTCGCGGACGCGTTCGAGCGACCGGTCGCCTACTTCGTCGACGAGGAGTCCGACGCCGGCGGACCGGTGGCGTTCACACCCTCGGGCGAGCGCCCGGTGGTGTTCAGCTCGCGGCCCGGGGTCGAGGTCCAGGCCATCTCCGGCTCCTACGCCCAGTTCTTCCTCGCCGCCTCGATCGTGACGGTGGCACCGGCCGCCGGCGGGGGGCCGTCCCGCCGCGCGCAGGGCCAGCACGAGGAGCTGGTGATGGTGCTCGAGGGGTCGCTGCGCTTCGAGGTCGACGGCCACGAGTACCTTCTCGGCACGGGCGACTCGCTTCATCTACGCACCGACCGGCCCCACCGCTGGGAGAACACGGGCCCGCAGGCGGCGCAGCTGATCTGGCTGACGCTGCGGCCCCTCCAGTCGTGCGCGGTCGGGGTATGACCATCGCCATCGGCGCCACCGTCGCCCCGTGGATCCAGGGGTTCACGCCCTTCGAGCGGGCGACGGTCACCCGCACCGAGGTCGTGCGGCCGGCGATGTGCGGGCACAACTCGCTGTTCGTGGGCCACATCGGGGACTGGACGTGGGACGCCGTCAGCGAGGTGTGCGGCACCGACGTGCTGCGGGCCCGCAACCGGGCCGGTGACCCGACCTACCTCTCCTTCTACTACTACCGGGTGCGGGGCAGCCGGCGGTTCCACCTGCGCACGCCCACGTTCGGCGACCGCCTGCACGTCACGACCCGGCTGTTCGACTTCGGCAGCGAGTCGGTGCTGGCATTGCACCGGATCGGGTTGTCCGCCGGGTTGCCGTCGTTCGAGGTGGACGACTTCTACGCCCCGGCCGGCGACGGGTGCCTCTACGTCGAGACGTTCAACCGGTGGATCTCGCGGCGCGAGCGGAGCGACTCGAACCGCGACCTGGTCAAGTCGTCGCCGGCGGACTTCGAGCACGCGCACCTCCCTCGGCTGCCCGAGCGGTACTCGCCGCGGGACGCGTGCCGCCGGGCGCGGACGGACCTCACCTTCTCGCCGGATACGGTCGCCGGGCCCGCCTTCGTCACGGAGTACCCCGTCGACCTCACCCGTGACTTCAACGGCGTCGGGCTCCTGCACTTCGCCGCCTACTTCTCGATCGTGGACGGGGCCCTGCTGCGGTACTGGCGCCACCTCGGGCGCAGCGACCGTTCGTTCCTCGACCGGGTCGTCGTCGACCAGCAGCTCTGCTACCTGGGCAACGCCGACAGCGACTGTGTCGTGGAATCCACCGTCGTGCCGCGGCACGCCGCTTCGGATGAGGTCTACGACGTCGTGCTGCGCGACCGCGACGACCGGCGCGTCCTGGCGGTCAGCACGCTGCGCCTCCTCGTTTAGTCCGCGGAAGAGGGGTCTCTCAGCCCCAATGGCGCGGAACAAACGCTATGGGCTGCCGAACCAGCGGCGCCGGCGTGAGGCGCCGAACTCGCGCTTCTCGGTCGCGAGCTCGGCCGAGGGCGGTTTGAACATCGCCGTCGGGCTCGATCCGGCGAGGAAGTTGACGTTGACGACGCCTACGCGCGCTTCGACCTTATCGACGTAAAACTAGGCGG
>JBOGIC010000905.1:0-2503 GCA_050744985.1 Acidimicrobiales bacterium | reverse complement strand
TCAGCGGGTCTACGTCAAAGACGGCGCCGTCACCCAGATCGAGGGCGACCCCGACAGCCCGATCTCCCGCGGTCGCCTGTGCCCGAAGGGGTCGGCGTCCAAGAGCCTCGTGACCGGGCCGTCCCGCCAGCGCCACGTGAAGTACCGGGCGCCGCACGCCACCGAGTGGCAGGACCTGGCCCTCGACGCGGCCATGCGGATGATCGCCGATCGCGTGCTCGCCACGCGGGCCGCCACCTGGCAGCCGACCGACGATGAGGGCCGGGCCCTTCGGCGCACGATGGGCATCGGCAGCCTCGGCGGGGCGACGCTCGACAACGAGGAGAACTACCTCATCAAGAAGCTGTTCACGGCGCTCGGCATCGTCCAGATCGAGAACCAAGCCCGCCTCTGACACTCCTCCACCGTCCCCGGTCTGGGGACATCACTCGGGCGGGGCGGGGCGACGACGTTCCAGCAGGACCTGCCGAATGCGGACTGCATCCTGATGATGGGGTCGAACATGGCCGAGTGCCATCCCGTCGGGTTCCAGTGGGTCGTCGAGGCCCAGGACCGCGGTGCGACCGTGATCCACGTCGACCCTCGCTTCACCCGCACCAGCGCCCTTGCGGACCGCCACGTGCCCATCCGGGCCGGCAGTGACCTCGCCTTCCTCGGCGGCATCGTCAACTACATCCTCGAGGCGGGCCGGGACTTCCGGGAGTACGTCGTGGACTACACGAACGCGGCGACCATCGTCAGCGAGGAGTTCGCCGACACCGAGGACCTCGACGGCCTGTTCTCGGGCTGGGACCCGGAGCGGTGCGCCTACGACAACCGGTCGTGGCAGTACGAGGGCCTCGAGGTCGCCGCCGCGTCGGGCGCCCGGGAGCGTGAGCACGCCGCCGGGGACCGCCACGGCAGCCACGGCGGGCTCGTCGCCGGCAAGCCGCCCCACTCCGACCCGACGCTGCAGCACCCCCGCTGCGTCTACCAGTTGCTGCGCAGGCACTACCGCCGCTACACGCCCGAGGTCGTCGAGGAGGTCTGCGGGGTGCCGCCCGACCAGTTCCTCGCCGTCGCCGAGGCGCTCTGCACCAACTCGGGCCGCGACCGGACGACGGCCTTCGTCTACTCGGTCGGCTGGACCCAGCACACCGTCGGCGTCCAGTACATCCGTGCCGCCGCCATCATCCAACTGCTGCTCGGGAACATCGGCCGCCCCGGCGGCGGCATCCTCGCCCTGCGCGGCCACGCCAGCATCCAGGGCTCGACCGACATCCCAACGCTGTTCAACCTCCTTCCGGGCTACCTCCCCATGCCCCACGCCGGCACCAGCGGGGCGAGCCTGGCCGGGTACCTCGAGGCGAACGGCAACGAGTACGGCACGTGGGCCCACCTCGACGCCTACACCGTCAGCCTGTTGAAGGCGTGGTGGGGCGACGCCGCTCACGCCGGCAACGACTTCGCCTTCGACTACCTGCCGCGCATCGACGGCGACCACTCCGCCTACCGGTCGACGGTGGACATGCTCGACGGCACGGTGAAGGGGTACTTCCTGTTGGGCGAGAACCCGGCGGTCGGATCGGCCCACGCCAAGCTGCACCGGCTCGCGCTGGCCCACCTCGACTGGCTCGTCGTGCGGGACCTGTACGAGATCGAAAGCGCGTCGTTCTGGCGCGACGCCCCCGAAATCGAGACCGGCGAGCTGACGACCGCGGACATCGGCACCGAGGTCTTCCTCCTGCCCGCCGCCGCCCATACCGAGAAGGAGGGCAGCTTCACCAACACGCAGCGGGTCCTGCAGTGGCACCACCAGGCCGTCGAGCCGCCGGGGGACTGCCGCAGCGACCTGTGGTTCATCTACCACCTCGGCCGGATCATCCGGGAGATGTTGGCGACGTCGAGCGACCCGAACGACCGGCCCGTGCTCGACCTCACCTGGGACTACCCCACCCACGGCCCGATCGCCGAGCCGAGCGCGGAGGCGGTGCTGGCGGAGATCAACGGGACGGTCGACGCACCCACCGACCTGCGGGCCGACGGCTCCACGTCCTGCGGTTGCTGGATCTACTGCGGGGCGTATGCGGGGGGCGTCAACCAGACGGCCCGGCGGAGGCCCGGCTCCGAGCAGAGCTGGGTGGCGCCCGACTGGGGCTGGGCGTGGCCCGGCAACCGGCGCATGCTCTACAACCGGGCGTCCGCCGCCCCCGACGGCCGGCCGTGGTCGGAGCGCAAGCGCTACGTGTGGTGGGACGAGGAGGCGGGCGAGTGGACGGGGCACGACACACCCGATTTCCCGCGCACCAAGCGGCCCGACTACGAGCCGCCCGAGGGCGCCGTCGCCGAGGACGCCCATGCCGGCTCCGAGCCGTTCGTCATGCAGGCCGACGGGGTGGGGTGGCTGTTCGCGCCCTCGGGGTTGGTCGACGGGCCGCTGCCGACGCACTACGAGCCGGCCGAGTCGCCGCTGCGCAACCCGATGTACGGCCAGCAGGCGAACCCGATGCGCAAGGTCTACGAG
>JBOGIC010000904.1:0-9322 GCA_050744985.1 Acidimicrobiales bacterium | reverse complement strand
ACCCAGAGGAGGCGGGGTCCCCCGAAGGGGGTGCCTCCTCTGGGGCGGGACCCTGAGGGACAGGCCCCGGCTGACGGTCCTCCGCAGTGGCCTCGGGGGCCTCCGCGTCACCCATCGACGATCTCCGCGTCGACCACGTCGTCGTCCGCGTCGGGGCCCTGGCCGAAGCCGCCGCCACCTCCATCACCCTGCGATGCCGACTCGTACAGCTTCTGCGCGAAGGACTGCGTCGACGCGACCAGCCGCTCGTGCGCCGACCGCACGGCACCGAGGTCGGTGCCCCGCAGCGCTTCCTTCACCTCGGCCAGCGCCGCTTCGATCTTCGCCCGGTCGTCCTCGGAGACCTTCTCGGCGTAGTCGCGCAGCATGCGCTCGGTCTGGTACACGAGGGTGTCGGCGTTGTTGCGGGTCTCGGCCTCCTCGCGGCGGGCCCGGTCCTCCTCGGCGTGGGTCTCGGCGTCGCGCACCATGCGCTGGATCTCGTCGCGGTTCAGCGAGGACTGGCCGGTGATCGTCATCGACTGCTCCTTGCCCGTGCCGCGGTCCTTGGCGGACACGTGCACGATGCCGTTGGCGTCGATGTCGAAGGTGACCTCGATCTGCGGGATACCGCGGGGCGCCGGCGGCAGTCCGACGAGTTGGAACTTGCCCAGCGTCTTGTTGTACTGCGCCATCTCGCGCTCGCCCTGCAGGACGTGGATCTCGACCGACGGTTGCAGGTCCTCGGCGGTGGTGAACACCTCCTGGCGCCGGGTGGGGATCGTCGTGTTGCGCTCGATCAGCTTGGTCATGACGCCACCGCGGGTCTCGATGCCGAGCGACAGGGGCGTCACGTCGAGGAGCAGCACGTCCTTGACCTCGCCCTTGAGCACACCGGCCTGGATGGCGGCGCCCACGGCGACGACCTCGTCGGGGTTGACGCCCTTGTGGGGCTCCTTGCCCGTAAGGCTCTGCACCAGCTCCTGCACAGCGGGCATGCGGGTCGAGCCGCCGACCATGATGACGTGGGCGATCTTGGCCTTGGAGATACCGGCGTCCTTCAGGGCCTGCTCGAACGGGCCGCGGCACGCCTTGACCAGATCCTCGGTCATCTCCTGGAACTTGGCCCGCGTGAGCTTGTAGTCGAGGTGGAGCGGCCCGGTCTGGGTGGCCGTGATGAACGGCAGGTTGACGGTGGTCTCCTGCACGGCCGACAACTCGATCTTGGCCTTCTCCGACGCCTCCTTGAGCCGCTGCAGGGCCATCTTGTCCTTGGCGAGGTCGACGCCGTGGTCGTCCTTGAACGACTTGATCAGCCAGTCGATGACGCGCTGGTCCCAGTCGTCGCCGCCCAACTGGGTGTTCCCGGCGGTCGACTTCACCTCGAACACGCCCTCGCCGATCTCGAGGATCGAGACGTCGAAGGTGCCGCCGCCGAGGTCGAAGACGAGGATCGTCTGCTCCTGGTTCTCCTTGTCGAGCCCGTACGCCAGCGCCGCGGCCGTCGGCTCGTTGATGATGCGCAGCACCTCGAGGCCGGCGATCGCGCCCGCCTCCTTGGTGGCGGTGCGCTGGGCGTCGTCGAAGTACGCGGGCACGGTGATGACGGCCTGCGTGACCGGCTGGCCCAGGTACGACTCGGCGTCTCGCTTCAGCTTCTGCAGGATGCGGGCCGAGATCTCCTGGGGCTTGTACTTCTTGTCGTCGATGCCGATCGTCCAGGGGGTCCCCATCTCGCGCTTGACCGAGCGGATGGTGCGGTCGGGGTTGGTGATGGCCTGGCGCTTGGCGACCTCACCGACCAGCACCTCGCCCGTCTTCGAGAACCCGACGACGGACGGCGTCGTACGGCCTCCCTCGGCGTTGGGGATGACGGTGGGCTCACCGGCCTCCAGCACCGATACGACGGAGTTGGTGGTGCCGAGGTCGATTCCGACAGCCTTGGGCATGGGCGGTCTCCTCCCGATCAGCGGGCCACAGCGACCCTACTGTAGAAACTTGAGTGCACCCATATCAAGGTGCTTGCGGCCCATACTATTCCAGGTTCCCGCGCGCCGGGGCGCGGCGGCCCGCCCATCCGTTCTTGTAAGCCTCAGCCACCGGATCGGTGGTTCAGGCTGACAAGAACACCCCGGAGGAGGGGCCACCGCGGCCAATCACCGCGGGCCGACGACCACCTGGATCTGCCGGGCCGGGAAGTCGTCGATGCGCCCGGTCGTGCGCAGCTCCCGCAACACGCCCGTGTTGGAGCCGAACCGCCATGTCGCCGTCCATCGTTCGGTGACGACGATGTCGTAGGTGCGGGCCCAAATGTAGTCGTGGGTGATTTGGCCCTCCGGCCAGGGCTTGCCCTCCATGCTGTGAGGCCCTGACGCCTCACCGTCGCCCCAGTCGACGTAGTACCGCCCGGTGGCCGTGATCTCGAGCGTGCCGAAGGGCGTGTTGGCGTTCGTGTAGGTCTCGCTGACCTTCCCCCGGGTCTCGACGTAGGCCAGCTTGCCGGTGATGGCCCAGCCGGGTGCGATGTAGGGGTTGGGCCGGGGCAGAGGGACGGTCTCCCAGAACCTCGCCGCGAACGCCTGCGGCGTGTCGAGATTCGCGGGCGTGCCGGGCTCGAGCGGGCACGGCGGGTAGTCGGTGTAGAGATTGCTGTTCTCCTCGGTGCCGACCGAGGGACCGCCGAGCGGCAAGTAGTCGGGTGCCGGGTTGACGGGCGCCGAGCCCTCCGGCCGCCACACGGTCCGGACGCACGGTTGGCCCTCCGCCCCCGTCGCCAGGGTGGCGTGCGCGACGTATCGCACCGCCGACCCGCTGTTGGTTCCCGACGCCGACGCCGACGTCGAAGCAGCACGGTCGCTCTCACCCTCGCTGCCGCATTTCAACCCGTCCTGACGATTGATCGGCGTCCCGTCCTGATGGACGCCGCACGCCGGGTCGATGCCCTCGTACGGCTCGGCCGCCAGCACCGGACCGGCGTGGACCAACACCGCCGCCACGAGGAGAACGGCTACACGCACGGGTTCCTCGGTGCGGTGCCCTGCTCCGACGTGCCCTCCACTTGGTAGCCCCACCCCGTCAGGTTGTACCCCTGTGGGTCGCGAGCCGGGTCGGTGGGGCGCAGGGCGATCCACTGGGTCACCGACGCTGCGCCGCGCAAGCCGACGGCTGTGAAGTCGCGGTCCACGCGCGCGAAGACGCAGGACTGGCCCGGGGTGATCACCTCGACGACTTTGGTCACCTTGTTCCCAGGGTTCGGTCTGTAGCCGGAGAGGCCCTGTGGGAGCTGCTCGCTGTAGAGGGCGAGCTCCCGGTCGACGCCGGCGTCGGTGACGTAGATGGCTCGCAGGCGGTCGAACGCCTCCCGGGGGATGGTCTTCGTGCTGACGATCAGCCGGACGACATCCCCGGTGATGGCGTCCAGACCGGCGACGATGCGGCTGACATATGCGCCGTCGATGACCGGAGGGATCGCGTAGGGGTTCGTTGTGGTGGTCGTCTCGGGGGCGGTGGGAACCGTCGCCGTCGGGAGGACAGTGTCGTTGCCGCTGCGGCAGGCGGCGAAGAGGGCCAGCATCGCCGCCGTGACTACTACCGCCTTGGCTCCCCGCGCCATCCTACACTAGATATCATGCCCTTTCGTCCCATGCAATAGCGGCGTCATCCGTTTCTCGTAAGGCTCAGCCCCCGGATCGGTGGTTCAGGCTGACAAGAACGCCCGAGCGAGGGGCGCTACGCGCCGTACTTGGCGAGGCGGCCGGCGCAGGCGAGCAGGATCGGCATGAGGTCCTTGGTCGGGCGCAGGCCCAGGAGGCCGTGGCGGCACCAGCGCTCGCCGAACCGGTCGACGTCGTCGCGCCCGGCCCGGCTGCCCCACAGGACGGCGGGCACGGCGTGCCATGAGTGGGCGGCCATCTGGCTCGGGGTGGCGTGGTCGCCGGTGACGACCAGTACGTCGGGCTCCAGGTCGACGATGCCCGGGATGACGGCATCGAGGGCTTCGATGGCGGCGACCTTGGCGGCGAAGTTGCCGTCCTCGCCGGCCGAGTCGGCGCTCTTGTGGTGGACGAAGAAGTAGTCGTGCTCGTCCCAATGCGTGCGCAGCAGCCCGACCTCGTCGTCGAGGTCGGCCGCCTTGGGCAGCACCTTCATGCCGACCAGCTTGGCGATGCCCCGGTACATGGGATACACGGCGATGGCGGCCGGGTTGAGGCCGTAGCGGGCCTGCATCGACGGCAGCTCGCGGTGGGTATCGAACCCCCGCAGCAGGAGGCAGTTCGCCTCGCTGCCAAAGTCCTGGAGCAGGTCACGGACCTGCCCGTCGAACTCGGCGATCACCCGGGCCGTGTGATCGGCGTGCGGCGTCAGGGCGTGGGGCGGCCGCGGCGTCACGCCCAGCGCCTGCGGGTCGGTGTCGGCCACCCGGGGATCGAGCCCCGGCCCCCGTACCACCACGAGCACGCGGTGCTGGGCCTCGTGGGTGAGCACGATGTCGACGCCCTCGACATCCACGTTCTCGGCGAGGTAGGCGACGACCTTGCGCGCCGACTCGTCGTCGATGCGCCCGGCCCGGCGGTCGATCACGAGACCGTCGCGGTCGAGGGTGGCCAGGTTGCCGCGGGCGGCCACGTCGCCCGGGCGTACCTCGACGCCGAGCCCGGCGGCGGACAGGGCGCCGCGGCCCAACTCGTACTCCTGGGGGTCGTAGCCGAACAGGGCCAGGTGCCCGGGGCCAGAGCCGGGCGTCACGCCGGGGCCGACCGGCTCGAGCAGCCCGGAGATGCCTCCGGCGGCGAGACGGTCGAGGTTGGGCGTGGACGCCTCCTCGAGCTCGGTGCCGTGCGTGGCATCGGCGAAGCCGCCAAGCCCATCGATCACCACCGCCACGATCCGGGTCGGGGCGGGCTGCGTCAGGGCGGAAAGCTCAACGGGCATAGGAAAAGCCTAGGACGAAGGGGTGGGGTCGCCGTACACGCCGCAGGGGAGGGGCCGGCGGAGGCTGGGGTTCACGCCGGACCCTCCGATCCTGCGCGCCTTGAAGCCTAAACCATCACGCTCGCGGGCCGCGCGGGCGGCTCAGCCCATCTCGAGGAGGTAGCCGCGGGACCGGACGGTGCGGATGGCCAGGCCGAGCGGCTCGATGCGCCGGCGCAGGCGAAGCACGTGTACGTCGAGGGCGTTCCGGCCCGTCACGCCGTCCGGCCATCCCACCTTGGCGAGGGACTCGCGGCTGACGACGGCACCGAAACGGCTGAGCAACAGCTCGGTCATCCGTGTCTCCAATGGCGGGAGCGACACCCATTGGCCACGGAACCGCAGGATGCCGTGGGCGTCGATCCCGGGGGCGTCGTGGTCGTGCGCGGCACGCCGGACGCTGAGCGCCTGCACCCGGGCGAGCACCTCCTCCTCGGCCGCGGGGACCCGGATCCAGTCCTCGAGACAGTCCAATACGGGGGGCGGCGGCTGCCCGTCCTCCACGAGGAGCAAGCGGGGGTCGCCAGCCACGCTGAGCCGCTGGCGCCGGCCATTCTCAGCCGGCCATCGAAGGAGCGTCACGTCCATCGTCGCCGACAGTAAGAGCGCACCGTTACGGGCGCGTTTCGAAACCAATGACTACAGATGAAACGTCCCGGGGCCGCTACGGTACGGTGGCAGCTGGGATTCGCGGGCGTAGTTCAGAGGCAGAATGTCAGCTTCCCAAGCTGAAGACGCGAGTTCGATTCTCGTCGCCCGCTCGCTCAAGAGTCAGGTCACGGCAGAAGCTCGACCGGCCGGCCTTCGGCGGTCAGGGCTTCCTCCAGCTTCGGAGAGCGTGCTGAGAGGGCGACTGCCGCCTCGAGATGAACCGCCGCGGCGAGTGCTTCGCTGCCGAGGATGTTCAGCTGGTGCCGGCTTCGCAGGCGGGCGATGACGGCACCGAGCTCACGGAGGCTGACCAGCCCGATGTGGTCCGGCAGGTCCAAGACGGCGCCGAGCGCCTCCTCGCGCCGCCCCGGCGGCAGCGCGTAGAAAGGGGCCGACAGCACGCCAGCACGCTCGGCCGCGCCGAGAGCCGCCTGGCAGAGGCGCACGTACCAGTAGCCCGTCGTGTAGATCGTTGCATCCGGGGCCACGGGGTGTGGGAGACGCTCGCCTCGCAGAACGACCCCGAGGAGTTGGTCGTCGACGAGGACGATCACTCCGTTGCGAGCTCAGCGTCGCCGAACCCGGTGCGGGCGTCACGCCAGTCATCCTCCGTGATCGCGCCAAGGACCTGTCGCCGTATCTCCTGCACACCGCCGGGGACGAGGAGCAGCGCGTCGCCAAGGTCTACGTAGCCGACGGCGCCGCCGTCATCCAAGCCCCACCGGTGGCGGGCCGAGGCGGGAAGGCTCATCTGCCCCCGGTCGGAGACTCGTAGCTCTCCTGTGCGTCCCATCCGGCGTATCGTACAAGGCGGATAGCACGATTGCCTTGTATCGTCGGGGCCTACCGGGCGGACCCCATAGGGTCCGGAGCGCGTCGTTAAGCGGTTCGCCGGCGAACTGGATCTCGTGGCCGGCTCCCACGACGCTGCGGGACCGCCGATCCGTGCGGCCAGGTCGTCGCAGATGGCGTGGAACGCGGGGCTGTGGACGCCGGAGACGACGAGCTTGGGAACGGCTCGGCGGCAGGAAGTCGAGCGGGAGCTCGTCGGGGGCGCTGCCGACGGCCTTGAGGAATTCGACGACCCACCGTCGTCGGGCAGCGGCTGGTCCACAGCTGGCGCGGAGCCCGCTCACGGGCGATCGACGACGGTCAGGGCCTCAGGGCATAAAGGCGGAAGAACCCGCCGCCCACATCGAGCACGTCCGTCGCCGCGAACCCCGACTCGGCGGCCAGGGCGCGAACCCCCGGATGACCGTGCCAATGGCGGCCGAAGGCTGTTCGGCCATTGCGGCGGGCAGGCACCAGCCGTACATCATGCGCTCGATCTCGTCTCCGGGAGCTGTGAACTCGGGCGCCACCGCCTCGTCGGCGATCAACACGACGCCGTCAGCCGCCACCGCCTCCAAGGCGGCCGCCAACACGTCGACGGGTCGGGCCATGTCGTGGAGCGCTTCCAGGATCATGACCACGTCGAAGGGACCCTCCGCCGCTGGCGCGCCGGGCGTCGGCGATCGACGCGGCATCGCTGTCGATGCCCAGGACGTCGGCACCCGGAAAGGCACGAGCCACGGCGATCGTCGACCAGCCTTGGCCGCATCCGACATCGATCGGCGAGGCGCCTGCCGGTCGCCAGCTGCTGGGAAGCGGCACCCAGCGCCGGGAGCCACTCCTCCACCAGTCATGAGGTGAACGCCGGACGGTTGATCGCCCCCTGCCCGGCCCGGAGCCCCTCGCCGTGACGGGCGAACGGGACACCCGTGCCGTCGCGGTAGGCGGCGGCCACGTCATCGAGGGCGGACGCGATCCCGACCACCAGGCGAGCGAGCGGAGCGACGTGGTCGAGCGCCAGCGGATCGGCGACGGCGCCGACGTGGGCCTCCGGCAGGACGTAGCGCCGAGCGTCGGCGGCCGCGGTGGCGTCGTCGACCGTCAGCACACCCGCGACGGCCTGCTGCTCGAGCCATTCCTATGCGTACCGGGGGGCGATCCCCGCCGCGCCGGCCAACTCGGCGACGGTGCGCGGCCCGTGGCGCAGCACGTCGTACAGCCCCAACCGGTCGCCCAGATAGACGCCGAAGAGCTCCAGGGCGCCGGTCGTGGCGGTGACCGGCGCTCGCCGCCGGGCCGCCTAACGCGGCCGCAGCGCCCCAGACAACTCGTCGATGCGGCGGAGCTCGGACTCGTCGAGCGAGAACCCGAGCACGTCGAAGTTCGTCGCGATGCGGTCGGGCCGAGACGACTTCGGGATCACGACCACCTGATGATCGATGTGCCACCGGATCACGACCTGAGCGGGTGTGACCCCGTGGCGCGCCGCAATGTCGCGCAGGACGGGGTGGCGCAGGTCGGTCGTCCGGAACGGGCTGTAGCCCTCGACGACCACGCCGCGCTGCCGGTGCTCGGCGACGAGGTCGGGGTCGTACAGCGACGGGCCCCAGCGGATCTGGTTGACCTCCGGGGCTATCCCGCTGGCCCGGGACAGCTCGTCGATCTGCGCGATGCCGTAGTTGCTGACGCCGACGGCTCGGGCCTTCCCCTCGTCTCGGAGCGAGAGGAGCTCCCGCCAGATCGGCAGGCCGACCCCGTCCTCGGGCAGCCAGTGCACCAGCCACAGGTCGACGTAGTCCATTCCCAACGCCCGCAGGCTCGCATCGAGCGTCTTGCGTTCGCGCCCGGCCTCGCGGGGCGGCAGCTTGGTCGTGACGAACACCTCTTCGCGCGGGACGCCGCTCTCGCGAATGGCGCGCCCGACCTCACGCTCGTTCCGGTAGATCGTCGCGGTGTCGATGTGGCGGTAGCCGACCTCGAGCGCCACCCGGACGGCCCGTTCGCACTCGCCGCCCTGCATCTGCCAGGTCCCGAAGCCGAGCAGCGGCATGGCGCCGGTCGGGCTGAGCGCAACGCTGGGCGGTTCGGTCACGCCTTCCATGCTGCCGGTTCGGGGCGGTAGCCGAAACCCAGGGGCTCCATCACGGCCAGAGGCGAGGAATGGCCATCCACCGCGGGCGGGTACGCGCGAGCCTATGACCATCGTCATCCCGCTCCCGGACGGGGCCGAGCTGAGGGCGGACGTGACGGTGCCGGCCCCGGCGCTGGGTGTGGTCGTCTTCGCCCACGGCAGCGGAAGCAGCCGGCACAGCGTCCGGAACCGCTACGTCGCCGAGACGCTGCAGGAGGCCGGCCTGGCGACGGTTCTCGCGGACCTCCTGACGACGGCCGAGGAGCGGGTCGATACCGTGACCGCCGAGCACCGATTCGACATCGAGCTGCTGGCCGAGCGGACGATCGCGCTCACCGACTGGGTGCAGGACCACGATCCCGCCGGCGGTCTCCGGACCGGACTGTTCGGCGCCAGCACCGGCGCCGCGGCCGCGCTGCTCACTGCCGCGGCGCGCCCCCAGCCGGTCGGCGCCGTCGTCTCCCGGGGTGGGCGGCCCGATCTGGCCGGCCCGGCCCTGCGCTCGGTGCTCCAGCCCACGCTGCTGATCGTCGGCGGGCACGACGAAGAGGTGATCGACCTCAACCGCCGGGCCCTGCGGGAGCTCCCCGGCGAGGGGCGCCTGGCCATCGTGCCCGGCGCGACCCACCTCTTCGAAGAGCCCGGTGCGCTCAAGCAGGTCGCTGTCCTGGCCCGGGACTGGTTCGTCGACCACCTCGGACCTCAGGCCTGAACGAAGGGCCCGCCAACGAAGAAGTAAGGCAAGAGGAGGCGTCAGTT
>JBOGIC010000903.1:0-5353 GCA_050744985.1 Acidimicrobiales bacterium | reverse complement strand
GGTGGAGAGCCCGATGCCGAGACCGAAGGGCGGCCGCCCTTCGGTCTACCAGCGCCGGTTCACGTCGGCCTGGGCCGCGTGCATGGCCCGGGCCGACCTGACCGCCCGCAACCGGTGGTCGGGCTCGGGCAGCGGCGCTCCGAAGACAGCCATCACCGCGTCGCCCACGAACTGCATCACCGTGCCCCCTGCATCGAGGACGGCGTGGTTCATCGCCGCCCGGTGTTCGTTGAGCTGGCCGGCGAGGACCGTCGGGTCAGCCCGCTCGGCGATGGCCGAGTAGCCCCGGATGTCCGACATGAGCACGGTGACCTCCAGCGTCTCGGTCTCGCCGATTCGGTGGCCCTCACGCCGCAGCTTCTCGGCGATGCCGCCGGGGAGCAGGCGGGCCAGCTTCTCCCCCTGCTCCTCCCGGTCGACGATGGCGTCGTGCAGCATCCGCAGCTTCCGCAGGCCCCCGGTCGCCCCGGCGCTCGCCTCTCGGGCCAGTTTCAGGAACAGCCGCTCCACCGCCTCCGACGCGGCGCCGGCCGTCGTGTCTCGGCTGGCGGCGATGGCCTTGATCGGCCGCCCCTCGGCGACGAGGCGGAGGAGCTCCTCGTCCTCCGGCGTCAGGTCGTCGGAGGTCACCGGCTGGACGAGCCCGTTGACGATCGACGGGTCGAGCATCGAGCCCCCGGAGGCCACGGCGCGGACGGCACTCGGGAGCTGGTCGCCCTCCGCCACCCGGTCCTTGAGCAGGTAGGCATAGCCGGCCGACCCCTCGCCCAGCAGTGAGATGGCGTACTCGGGATCGTCGTACTGGGACAGGATCACCACCCCGGTCCCGGGGTGGCGCTTGCGCACCTCCTTGGCCGCGTCGATGCCCTCGCTCTGGAAGTTGGGCGGCATGCGGATGTCGGTCACCACCACCTGGGGGACGGTGGCCTCTGCACCCTTCACCAGCTCGTCGTAGTCGCCCGCCTCGCCGACGACCTCGATGCCGGGTGCCAGTCGGAGGAGGGCCTTGACGCCCGCCCGCACGATCACGTTGTCCTCGGCCACGAAGACGGTGATCCTGGGGGCGAGGTCGCCCGCCATGGGAGTCATCGCCGCAACCGGCCGAGCCGTGCGTCGGTCAGGACGCGGCGGGCGCAGTTGCCGCCGACCATTCCGTGCAGGCCGCGACCCGGATGGGCCGAGGCCGAGCACAAGTAGGGGCCCTTGACCGGCGTCGCATAGCGGAACCAGCCCGTGACCGGACGCAGCACCGTGACGGACCATCCGGACTGGGCGAGCAACGCCGCGGCTACCAGCCCGTTGGGCCCCGAGCCTATGACGACGGCGTCGGCGTCACGCCCGGGCATGGGCCAGCCCACCCGCGTTATGGTCCGGCACAGGAAGGCTGACGACCATCCCTTCGGCCGCAGCCGAGACCGAGGTCGCCCCACCCCGGCAGCCGTCCACGATGGCGTCGATCTCATCGTCCGTGCGGGTCGGGTCGTGGTGGAAGAGCATGAGGTGCCCGGCGCCTGCAGCGGAGGCGAGCCCGACCGCGTACTCCACCGCAGAATGCCCGAGGCTCCGCCGGGCGCCGAACTCGGCCGCCGTGTGCTGGCCGTCATGGATCAGCAGGTTGACGCCGGCGGCCAGCTCGAGGGCGGCCGGATGGTAGGCGCCTAGGCCGTCGGGGCCGGGGCCCAGTTGAATCGGGCTGTGGTCGGAGAGGTAGGCCATCGAGCCCGACCCGTCGCTCACGCGGTACCCGAACGTCCTCCCACCCTTGTGCGGGATCTCCACGGCCCGGATCTCGAACCCCTCGAACGAATGGGCCCCTTCGGAGATGGCGCCGAAGGACCAGTCCCCTCGCAGCTCTCGCGGCCCGATCGGGAAGAAGGGCGGTGACATCGCCTGGGCCAGTACGGCGAAGGCGTCACGTCGACGGTCGCCCTCTTGGCGGGGTAGGTGAAGCGCGACCCGGGCGTCCGGGCGGTCGCCGGCGGTGAAGAAGGGGACGCCCTGGATGTGGTCCCAGTGGAGGTGGCCGAGAAGCATGGTGCCCTGGAAGGGCTCACCATTCAGCACGTCGCTGAGGCGGCGCAGCCCGGTTCCGCCGTCGAGCACCAGCGACGGGTGTGCCCCGTCATGGGCAACGGCCACGCATGAGGTGTGGCCGCCGTAGCGGACGAATGCGGGACCGGGTGCGGCGGTGGAACCTCGCACGCCGCACAGGAAGACCTTCACGCCGGGCGCTCCTCCCGGCGATGGCCCCCGCTCACCTCGCCGAGGGCGGAGAGGTCGATCGAGCCGGCGGCGGCTACCGCCACCCGGCACTTGGTGACGGCCCGTAGCGTCGACGTGCGCCGCCCGCCCTCCAGGATCGCCCGCTCACCCAGGATCGCCCCGGGGCCGATCTCGGCCACCACGTCCCCGTCGACTTCGACGTGCAGCACGCCATCGAGGAGGAGGAACAGCTCGTCGCCCGGCGCGCCCTGGTTCACAAGCGTCTGACCGGTCTCGAGGTTGCGAATCTCCCGCTTGCGGCCGCCGCCCATCACGACCCGCGAGAGCCGGCGCTCGAGCTCGGTCTCGACGGCGGTGACGACCGCAGGCGAGTGCTCGTCACCCCAGGGGCTGTGCGCTCCAAACGCCTCTCGGTACCAATGGTCGAAGTCGATCACGCCCGACTTCACCGCCAGCGCACCGCTGCGATCGTACACCCAGTGCCGCGGAAAGGCGCTGGCGCCGAGCACCTCGAAGGTGGACGAGCCGTCGGAGAGCATCGTCAAGGCGAGGGTTGTCCAGGCCAGCGGGGCGGTCAGCTGGACGAAGGGCGGGCGGCTAACCCGGCGCGGGGCCGGGAGGCCCGTCCGTCCGCCTGCGGTCTGGACGAAGCGCACCGATGTGTCGGACACTTCGGGGTCCGGCCGCAGGTCGGGGAGGGCGACGGCGGCGAAGGTGAGGTTTCGCGAGCCGACTCGCAGTGTCGTCGCCCCGATGTGGCCGCCACCCTCCTGGCCCCATCCGACGATGCGCCCCCCGTCGACCTCGATCCACGCCCGCAGCTCGTTCGCGAACCGGAAGGCGTCGGCCTGCCGCAGGCCGTCGAGGTCGGTGAGCACATCCGGGGGTGGACCGTCGTAGTGGGCAACGCCGGTGTTGAACGGCAGCGCCGTGAGACCGGCGACGGCCTCCGACGGGATCCACGAGAGCGACACCACCGATGACTCGAATCTCATGTCTGGGATGCTAGGAACCCATTCCGGCGGAGCAAAGGGTGGGGCCATGTGTCACGCGGTGGTGCTGACCCCCTTACCTTGTTCGTGATAGCGGTGGGAGAGTCCCAATCTGCACCGCCACGGACCCGGCTCGGTGCTGGCGAGAAGCGTCTCCGAAACCGCCTCTACCCGGGGCTCGTTCGCGGCCTTCTCGATCACGCACGGCGGTACGTGAGGTGGGTGACGTGCGGGGTGGCCCGGGCGGAGACGGTCGCGAAGTCGACCCGGGGCAGGCCGCCGAAGATGCGCGACCCACCGCTGAGACCGGCGGTGAACGGCGCGACGTGCAGTCGAAGTTCGTCAAGAAGTCAAGCGGCCAGGCACTGGTTGATCGTCGCCGCCCCGCCGGCGATTGAAACGCTGCCCGAGCCGGCGGCGGCGCGTGCCTGCGCCAGCGCGGACGCGATGCCGTCGGTGACGAAGTGGAACGTCGTGCCGCCCTTCATCGGCAACGGCTTGCGTTCGTGGTGGGTGAGCACGAAGACCGGTGCGTGGTACGGCGGCTCATCGCCCCACCACCCCTTCCAGGCCAAGTCCCAGTCGCCGCGCCCGGGACTGAACATGTTGCGGCCCATCACGTAGGCGTCCGCCTCGGTGATGGCGGCGACCTCGGCTGCGTTCTCGTCGCCGTGGTCGATCATCCAGCTGTGTAGAGGCTCTTCGTCGAGGTCACCGAACGGCGCCTCCAGGCGCTGATTCGGACCGGCGCCGTACCCGTCGAGCGTGACCGAGATGTCAGCAGTCACGATGCCCATGCGCTTGCTCCCTTCCGAGGCTGGGATCCCAGTCGTTGGACGGGAAGTAGGGATCGAACTCATCGCCCGGGCACTACATCCTTGTCGGAGGGTCGGACGCGTGGGAGGGGCATCTTCGCCTCGACGACGGCGGCGGGGATGTCGTGGACCGAGACGTCGACGAAGTCGGCGTCGCGAAGACGCCGAGGTCGACCGCAACTACGTCGACACCCACGGCCAGTCCGCTGTCGGCTTCGCCTTCACCTACCTCCTTGGCTTCAGCCTCTTGCCCAGGCTCATCATCGGCTCGGCACGCCTGTATCTTCCCGACCCCGAGGCCAGCGCTTACGCTCACCTCGGCCCGATCCTCACCCGGCCCATCCGCTGGGACCTGATCGCTCAGCAGTATGACCAGATGGTCAAGTACGCCACCGCGCTGCGCCTGGGCACGGCCGAGGCCGAGGCCATCCTGCGCCGGTTCACGCGCCCCGGACCCCAGCACCCCACCTACCAGGCGTTGGTGGAGCCGGGCCGGGCGGTCAAGACCATCTTCCTGGCTGATTACCTGCGGCTGCTATCGCTACGCCGGGAGGTCCATGAGGGGCTCCAGGTGGTTGAGAACTGGAACAGCGCCAACGGGGGTGCTCTGCTACGGCAGGCCAGCGAGCTCACCGGGGCCGACCGTGAGGACCAGGAGATCACCATGCTGGCCCACCTCCTGCAGTCGGCGCTGGTGTACATCAACACGATCTTCCTCCAGCGCGTTCTGCAGCAACCCGAGTGGGCGGACCGCCTCACCGAGGAAGACCGGCGGGGCCTAACCCTGGGCTAACCCTGGCTAACCCGTGGCTAACCCCGCTCTTCTGGACCCACGTCAACCCTTATCCGGACATTCAGCCAGCAGTTCTCGCGAGGGTCCTTGTCCCCGGTCTCGCCGTGTGTTGCGGTGTGCGTAGGACGTTGCCGTTGGGAGCGAGATGCGGGTCGACGAGGAGCGCGAGAACGGGATCGTCCGGCGGGTCAGCCTTGTCGATGACGATGACCATACGGTCGACGTGGTCGACAGGTTCCTCGCTCACCTGGGTGAGCGGGGGCTGTCGCCGAACACGCTGCGCGCGTACGGCTACGACCTGAAGAGGTTCTTCACCTTCCTGGCGGCCGAACGCACGACCTGGCAGCAGTTCGGACCGGCGGACGCGCTGCGGTTCCTCGGTTACCTGCGTCGGCAGCCGAGCGGGCGCCCCGCCCAGCGCCTCGGCCTGAGCGTTCTCGCTGGGGGCGAACGGGCTGAGCCCTTGCTCTCCGGCGCTTCGGTGAACCGGGTGCTCGCCGCGGTGTCGAGCTTCTTCGAGTGGGCAATCG
>JBOGIC010000902.1:0-5182 GCA_050744985.1 Acidimicrobiales bacterium | reverse complement strand
ATCATCGCCGCCAACCTCGTCTACATCGCCGGGGTCGCGATCTCGATCGAGGCGGGGTTGGCGTTCATCGGTCTGAGCGACCCTGGGGCCGTGAGCTGGGGGAACGAGCTCAATCGGGCGGTGGGCGACCAGCTGATCACCATCGGTTCGTTGTGGTTGTGGTGGCTGGTCCCGTTCGGCCTGGCCTTGACGTTGGCCATCCTCGGGTTCACCCTTGTCGGGATCGGCCTCGAGCCGGAATTCAATCCCCGCTGGAATCGTGGAACGTCCCGGGCCGCAGCGACCGTTCCACCTCTGACGTGACGCATACAACGGCGAACGGAGTACCGACGATGGAGAGACGCACCTTCCTGAAGGGCATGGCCGGGGTGACCGGAGCCGTGCTGCTCGGCGGATGTGGCCGCGACCCGAACGAACGTGTGACGGAGGGAAGGCCGACCGTCCGGGTCGAGTCCTGGAGCCAATTGGGCTGGCCCTCGCCGTTCCTCTACACGGCGGGGCCGGGGTACTGGCGGATGAGCATGATGTTCGACACGCTCCTCTGGCCCGACTCGACGGGGGAGCTGCTGCCCTGGCTCGCCTCCAATGTGGCGCCGCAGGACGACGGCATGCGGTACACGCTGACCCTCCGTGACGCCCGGTTCCACGATGGCCGCCCCGTGACGGCTCGCGACGTCGCGTTCACCTACGACTACTACACGACCCACGGCTTCACCCCCTTGCAGGTCGGCGTGCCTCCAAAAGGGATCACCGTCAGCGCGACGAGCGACCGGACCGTCGAGTTCAAGCTGTCCAAGCCCAGTGCCACCTTCGTCCGCCGGGTGCTCGGCACCATGCCGATCGTGCCGGAGCACATATGGAAGAACGTCGAGGACCCGATGGCGAAGAGTGACGAGGCGTCGGTCGTCGGCACCGGTCCGTACCGGCTCGCGTCGTTCAGCGCGACGGAGTTCACCGAGTCCTACGACGCCAACGACGACTACTTCCTCGGGCCGCCGTTCGTGAAGCGGGTGGAGACGCTCGCCCCGGACAACCCGCTCACCGCGCTGCGGGTCGGCGACCTCGACGCCGCATCGGCGCCGGTCGAGGGCATCCGCAACGAGGCCTTGAAGCCGTTCCGGAACAAGAGCACCTACGGCATGGTCACCCGCGAAGCCGGCTTCTGCTTCCCGCTGTTCTTCAACATCGCCAAGGGGGGAGCGCTGGCCGACGTACGCTTCCGGCGCGCGTGCCTCCACGCCATCGATCGGGAGGACATGGTCCGGGGGCTCCTGACGGGCAATGCCGTCGTCGGCAGTCAGGGGTTCCTGGCGCCGACGAACCCGTACTACAACCCCAACGTCCGCACCTACCCCTTCGACGGTGCGCTCGCCGAGCGCCTGCTCGACGAGGCTGGCTACCGCCGGCCGCGAGCCGGGGCCTTCCGCACCAACCCCGACGGGAGCCAGCTGCGCTACACGCTGCACATCCCCACCGTCGTCCCGATCAACCTGGCCGAACGGACCGCCGAGAGCCTGAAGGCCGTCGGCATCGACATCGACCTGCAGCGCATCGACCTCGTCCAGTTGTTCGGCAAGAAGCTCTCGGGCGGCGGCTACGACCTGTTGCTCACGTCGTACCCGGGGCCGTCGGGCGCCGGCCCCGACGGCGACCCCGACATCCTGCGGGGCACCTACCACTCCAACCCGCCCACCCTGTTGCACCATGCGACCGGCTACAAGAACGCCGAGGTCGACCGCCTCCTCGATGCGCAGCTCGAGGCCACCAACGCCGAGGAGCGCAAGCGGCTCGTGTTCAAGGTCCAGGAGATCGTGGCTGAGGACCTGCCGGTGCTGATGCTCTACTACACGACGATGTTCTACATCTTCCGAAAGCGGGTGTTCGACCAGTGGTACTTCACCCCCGGGGGGTTCGGCCCGGGGATCCCCGACATCTACAACAAGCATTTCTACGTGACCGGCCGCCAGACCGGTCTGGAGGTCCGTCGCGAGGGGCAGCCGCGGTGAGCCTCCGTCGAACCCTCGTCGTCGCGCTCGGCGCATCTGCGTTGCTGATCGGCCGCCAGGCCGGGCCGGCGTCGGCCGAGGTCACCGGTGTAACCGGCAGCGCGTACGGCGCCATGGTCAAAGTCGGGCTCTTCGGCGGGCCGCCCAACACGGTCGGGCCGGCGCCGTTGGCCCAGCTGCCGGCCAACGGTGGCAAGGACGAGAAGTCCCTGCCCGAGCTGATCGCCCAGTTCGGCCCGGCCACGGTCTTCGGCGGCAAGTACGTCGAGCCGGGGCGCAACCCGTCCGGGCCCCTGAAGGTGACCACCGAGGGCAAGCTGGGCCGGGACGGCTCGGTCACCAGCTCCGCCTCGATCATCAACATCGGCCCCGGCCCACTCATCGCCGACGACATGAGCAGCAGCTGCAAGGCGAGCGAGCAGGGCCTCACCTCCTCGGTGACCATTACGAACGGCATCGTCGAGACGAAGTACGACATCCCGAGCCAAGAACCCATCGCGTCGCTGAATTTCCAGATACCGCCGAACCCGCCGCCGAACACGTCGGTCACCGGCACGCTCGACCACATCGGCGACAGCTACCGCGTCGTACTCAACGAACAGGTCATCGAGCCGGGCAAGATCACGGTTCGAGCCGCCCACATGTACCTCATCGGGCCGATCGCGGTGGGCGACATGATCGTCGGCGAATCGGTGTGCGCGGTGACGGCCGACCAACCGATCCCGTCGGTCCCGGTCACCACGACGCCGGCGACGACGGCGGCGCCGGCAACGACGACGCCACCCGCCACGACGGCGCCACCCGCCACGACGGTGACGACGATCGACGCCACGCCGGCCACGTCGGAGAACGACCGTGGGCCGCTCATGTTCGCAGTCGTTGGTGGGGCCGTCGTCATCCTGGCGGGGGGCCTGGCGGCCATGATCCGAGCCACGCGCGGGAAGCGGGCGAAGGCGCCGCCGAGCGGCTGACGGCGAGTCGCGCATGACGGCGGGCACCGCGCATGCCATCCTTGTCTTGACCGCCCCGCGACGGTGCGCGGGCGACGGGGGCAGGACGGCACGTGACGGCGTTGTATGAGGACGGGCGGGCGGGGCGGAGGGTCGTGTCCCTCGTGGAGGCGCCTCCCGGCCTTCCCCGGCCGTTGGGCACCTTCATCGGCCGGCATGAGGACGTCGCGGCGCTGACCGAGTTGGTGGCCACGTGCCGCCTGATCACGATTGCCGGCGCCGGCGGTGTGGGAAAGACCCAGCTCGCCCTGCAGGTCGCCGCCCGCGGCGACGACCAAACCCGTGACGGCACGTGGCTCGTCGAGTTGGCGGGCGTCACCGACCCCGACGGCGTCGGAGACGCCGTGATCCGCGAAGTGGCGGCCGGCTCGGAGGACGGCGACGTCGTCGAAGCCCTGCGCCCCTGCCGCGGGTTGCTCATCCTCGACAGTTGCGATCACGTGCTCGACGCGTGTGCCCAGCTCGTCACCCGCCTGATGCAAGCCTGTCCCGAACTGACGGTCGTCGCCACGAGCCGTGAGCCGTTCGGTCTCACGGGCGAGCGGATCTGGTGGCTCTCGCCGCTGTCGGCCGAGGAATCCGTCGAGCTGTTCTCCGAGCGGGCGCGGCAGATCGGCACCGTGGCCGCGGCGTCGGATGAGGACGCCGAAGCGATGGCGGAGATCTGCCGCCGCCTCGACGGTCTCCCCCTCGCCATCGAGCTGGCGGCGGCGCGGCGCGGCCTGCTCACGCCGGCGGAGATCCTGGTTCGCCTCGACGATCTGTTTCCCTTCATGCGCCGCACCCGCGACGGCGCGCCCCGCCACCGGAGCCTGGAGACGTCATTCGACTGGAGCCACCGGCTGCTGGCCTCCGAGGAGGCCACGCTCCTCCGGCGCCTGTCGGTGTTCGCGGGCGGCTGCTACCTCGCCGCAGCCGAAGCGGTCTGCAGCGGCGACGGGCTCGAGCGCGCCGGTGTGCTCGACCTCCTCGCCGCCCTGGTCTCGAAGTCGCTGGTCGTGGCCGACCAGGCACGCGGCGGCACCCGCTACCGCCTGCTGCTCACGACCGCCGACTGCGCCGGTACCGAGCTCGAGGCGGCGGGGGAAACCGACGCCGTGCACGACCGGCACGCACGGTGGTGCGTGGAGCGCGCCGAGGAGGCTCGGCACGGCCGCAACGGTCCCGACCACGACGAGTGGCTGGCCCGCCTCGACGAGGACCTCGACAACTTCCGGGCCGCCCTGACCTGGGCGCGCGACGAGGGCCAGCTCGAGGTCGCGCTCCGGCTGGCCAACGCGCTCACGTGGTTCTGGAAGACCCGCGGCCTGGCCCGCGAGGGTCTGGGATGGGTGCAGTGGGCGATCGCGCAGAGCGGCGACGCACCGGCGGCATGGCGCGCCGAGGCCATGCGAGGCGCCGGGCAGTTGCTCCACATGCTCGGTGACGACCGCTCGGGTGTGGCGTTCGTCGACCGCAGCGTGACGATGTTCCGGGAGGTCGGCGATGCCGAGGAGGGCGGCGGCTGCGTGTGCCAGGACACCCTCCAGATGTGCCACAACCCGCTCCACGCCCTCCCGGCCCTCGAGCAGAAGGTGGCGACGGTCCGCACGTTCGGCGACCCGAACCGCCTCGCCCACGCGCTCTACAACCTCGGCCAGGCCCGGTTCTTCCGGGGCGACGCCGGCGGTGCCCGGATCTGCTTCGCCGAGGTGCTCAGCCTGCGTCCCCGCATCGACGGTGAGGCGACCGACAACGCGCTCCTCGGCCTGGCCCGCGTCGCCCTGCTGGTGGGGAACTACGACGCCGTGGAGCCCCCGCTGCTCGAGGTGCTCCAGCACTCCGGACGGATCGCCGACCGCGACACGCGCAGCGCCGCCCTCAGCCTGCTCGCCGAGGCCGCCCGGGCACGGGGCGACACCCGTCGCGCGCGCGCCCTCCTCGACGATGCCATGGATCTCGCCCGGGCGGCCGGCTCGCCCCTCTCGGTCGGTCGCTGCGAGCGGATCCTCGGGACCGTCGAGCTCGCCGACGGTGCGTTGGGAGCGGCGGAGGCGCTGTTCACCCAGGCCCTGCGAGGCGCCCGCAGCGGCCCTCGCCTCGCGTACCACGAGCTGCGGTGCCTGCTCGGTCTGGCCGAGGTGGCCGCCGCCTCCGGGCAGACGGGCATGGCGGCGCGGTGGTACG
>JBOGIC010000901.1:0-2882 GCA_050744985.1 Acidimicrobiales bacterium | reverse complement strand
CGCCGGTGAGGGTCCAGTAGGGGACGGCGTTGGCGTGGAAGCCCAGGAGCGGCAGCCGCGGCGGGTGGTGGAGTGGCGCCAGCAGGCGCTGCGCCTTCTTGGGTGCGAGCCGGCCCACCCGGGTCGGGACGTCGACCAGCTCGAGCGCTTCGGGCCGGGCCGCGTCGGGCGGTTCGATCGTACCGAGCATCTCGGCCGCGACGACCTCGAACGGTGACGCCAGCTCGTCGGCCACGGGGTGGCTGGCCCGGACGAAGGCGCCCGTCTCCATGTCGACACCGACGCAGCCCTTGGGCTCGGCGGCCAGCACGAGCATCCGCAGACGTGCACCGGCCGTGACCGTGCGGAAGCTCACGCCGCCGCCACTGCCCACGCCGGTGGTGGCTCCCAGCCGGAGCGCAATCCCGGTTCGCATGGCTTCACATCGTGCCTGAACGAACCCTGCATATGGTGGATACCCGTGGAATTCCAGCAGGTGGTACGGCGCCGTCGGATGGTCCGGAACTTCGACGACCGGCCGTTGCCGCCGGCCACCGTGGACGCGATTCTCGAAAACGCGCGCCGCGGGCCGTCGGCGGGGTTCACCCAGGGCGTCGAGCTGCTCGTGCTCGAAGGCCCCGAGCAGACGGCCCGCTACTGGGACGCCTCCGGGCCCCTCGGGGGCGACTTCCGCTGGCCCGGGCTCAGGCGGGCGCCGCTGCTCATCGTGCTGTTCGCCCACGAGCAGGCGTACCTCGACCGCTACGCCGAGCCCGACAAGCGCGGGGACGGCACCGGCAACTGGTCCGCGCCCTACTGGATCGTCGACACGGCCTTCGCGGCGCTGCTCGCGCTGTTGACGGCCGTCGACCGCGACCTGGGGGCGCTGTTCTTCGGCGTCTTCCACGCCGACGAGGTACGAGCCGCCTTCGGCGTGCCCGAGGAATTCCAGCCCGTCGGCGTCATCGCCGCCGGCTACCCGCTGCCGGACGAGGCGTCGGCGTCGCTACGCCGCGGCCGCCGCCCCGCCGTCGACGTCATCCACCGGGGCCGGTGGTAGCCGCGAGCTGCTGGCCCAGCTCTTCGACGTCGTCGGTCGGGATCTGGCAGGAGTAGTGGCGGCAGACGTAGGCGAACCCGGGGCCACGATTGCCGAACAGCGGCGACTCGAAGGGCTCACCCCACGCGAGCACGGCGTTGGGGAGATACCGGGACTGCACGGCCCGCACCAGGTCGGGCCGGTCGCCGACGATCGCGATCTCGGTGATGGGCGCGGTGATCATGTCGACGGCGCCGAGGAGGTGGGCGAACGCCGTCGGCACCCGCCCGAGCGGCTCGCCGACCAAGGCGATGATCTTCTCGGCGGCCTCGCCGTAGCGCGGTTCCCCGGTCAGCGCCCCGAGGCGGGTGAGGGCGACGGCGGCCGAGCCGTTGGCGGACGGGATGACGTTGTCGAGCACGTCCTTGGAGCGGGTGATGAGCCGCTCGCCGTCGTTGCCCGTCGTGAACAGCCCGCCGGCGTCGGGGTCCCAGAACAGGTCGAGCATGGCGTCGGCGACGGCCCGTGCCTCGGTGATCCAGCGGGCCTCTCCGGTCGCCTCGGCGAGGCGCACGAAGGCTCCGGTGACGGCGGCGTAGTCGGCGGCGTAGGCCAGGTGGGCCCCGGCCCGCCCGCCCTGCCACGACCGCAGCCATCGCCCGTCGTCGCGGCGCAGCGACGCCAGCAGGAACTCGGCGTTGGCGCGCGCGGCGTCCAGCCAGTCGGCCCGATCAGTGGCCGCCGCCGATTCCGCCAGGGTGGCCAGGAAATGGCCGTTCCACTCGGTGAGCACCTTGTCGTCGAGGCCGGGCCGCACCCGCTTCTCCCGCACCTCGAACAAGGCCCTCCGCACCCGCTCGACCTTCGCGGGTCGCACCAGGTCGCCGCGCACGGGCCGGCGCAGGATGTTCGTGCCCTCGAAGTTGCCCTTACGGCTCATGCCCCACCAGTCGATGGCAGTGTCGGCGTCGGCGCCGGCCACCGACGACACCTCGTCCTGGCTCCATACGTAGAACTTGCCTTCGACGCCCTCGGAGTCGGCGTCCTCCGACGAATACAAGCCCCCGGCGGGATCCCGTAGGTCGCGCAGGACGTAGCCGATGGTCTCCGAGGCAACCTGCAGGTACCGCTCCTCGCCGGTGACCTGCCAGGCGTGCAGGTACACCCGGGCGAGCCCGGCCTGGTCGTAGAGCATCTTCTCGAAGTGCGGCACCAGCCACTCGCGGTCGACCGAGTAGCGGTGGAACCCGCCGCCGAGGTGGTCGTAGATGCCGCCCGAGGCCATGGCGTCGAGGGTGACCGTCACCACCTCACGCGGCGAACGGTCGCCGGCCCGCAGCAGCAACTCGATCAGGTCGGGCTGCGGGAACTTGGGCGCCCGCCCGAACCCGCCCCAGGCCTTGTCGAACTGCTCGCCGATCGACCCCGCGGCCCGCCCGATGAGCTGGCGGTCGGGCAGGCCGTCGGTCCCGGGCGTGAACTCGAAGCCTCGCTGCAGGAGGCCCGTGACCTTCCCGGCCTGCTCCACGATCTCGTCCCTCCGCTCCCGCCAGGCCTGGGCCACGCCCTCGCACAGGTCGGGGAACCCGGGCATGCCCATCTTCGCCTTCCTCGGGAAGTAGGTGCCCCCGTGGAAGGGCTGGCCGTCGGGCGTGAGCCAGACCGTCATCGGCCAGCCGCCGTGGCCGGACATGGCCTGCACCGCCTCCATGTAGATGGAGTCGACGTCGGGGCGCTCCTCGCGGTCGACCTTCACGTTGACGAACAGGCGGTTCATCACCGACGCGACGGCGGGGTCCTCGAAGGACTCGTGGGCCATCACGTGGCACCAGTGGCAGGCGGCGTAGCCGACCGACAGCAGGAT
>JBOGIC010000900.1:0-3117 GCA_050744985.1 Acidimicrobiales bacterium | reverse complement strand
GTGGGAGGAGCTGGGGGCCGGCACGGCGGGCTACGGGACGCTCGGGCACCGCCGCCGCTCGGTCCTTGATCTCCTCGCGGTCGAACGTGTCAAACCCATTTGGAACGCCGCGTACCCCGGTGACGGGGCGGTGGACGAGGTGATTGATGCCGCTCGTAAGGTGCTCGACGGAGAGCAGTCGGCGGAGTGGGCGACGCAACTGCAAAGCCGAACATGGGTCGCCCTTCTCGACCGCATGAGCGCGGACCAGAAGTTCTCGGCGGGGGACGTAGGACAAGCCGTGTGCGCGGCGCTCTCCACCGCTGCGCACGACAAGCCGTACGACGATCTTCCTCCCGATGTCGACGACTACGACCTTGACTCGGACGCTTGGGACGCGAGCTTCCTCGCCGCGATGGCCGCGGCCGGTGGCGAGGTGGGGAGCCCGGTCGCGAGCGACGAGCGGCGCCGCGAGTTTTGGGAATGGTACCTGCGAGAGGCAGTTCCATCCGCGTGGAGATCGGCCGGCTGAAACCACTCCCTACGCCGTCATTCGACAACGCCTTCCCAACGAGCCTGCAGGCCGTCGACGAGCTTCTCCGTGAGGGACGGGAAAAGGTGGCCGTAGGTTCCGAGCGTCACTGAGGGCGACGAGTGACCGAGCCATTCCATCACCGCACGCACGTGCGCGCCCGAATCGATCAACCAGGCCGCACAGGTGTGGCGTAGGTCGTGGAACCGCACGGAAGTGTCAAGGCCGGCATTGGTGACGGCGGGCTTGTACACGCGGGCGTAGAAGTTGTGGTGCCGAACGGGGCCGCCCTCCGGAGCCTGGAACACGAGATCATCGCCAGCGCGATCGGCGAGCATCGGCCGGAGACGGTCGACCAGGAACGGGGCAAGGGGGACGGTGCGGCGCTGGTACGTCTTGGTCGGCCCGAAGCGAAGTGTGCCGTCGGTCGCCTCCCCCAGGTTCTCGGTCACTTCCGCCCGTCTCGCGTCGAGGTCCACGCGCTTGACCCGGAGTGATTCGATCTCGCCCGCTCGCATGCCAGTCCACGCTGCGAACAGCACGAGTGTCTGGTAGGCGGGTTGCTTGATCTTGCCGGCGAGTGTCACGACATCGCTCTCGGTCAGGAAATGCATCTCCTGTCGCTGCTGGCGTTCGAGGTTCAGCCGAGCGGCCGGGTTCGACTTGATTGCGCCGGCGTCGAGTGCGAAGCCGAGGACGATCCGGAGGACTTTCACGCATCCGTCGACCGTGCCCTGCGATCGGCCCTGCCTGCGAATCTCGGCCACGAACGCGCGCACCGTCGCCTTGTCGAGATTCGCCACCGGGATGTCGCCAAGCATCGGCAGGACCCAGTTGCGAAGGTGTCCCTCGTAGATCTCGCGCGTCTTGGGTGCTTGCGTCATCGTGGCGTACCAGCGATCGCTCCACTGGGCCACGGTCAGCTTGGCCAGGCGAGGGTCGAGCCAGTCGCCCCGGAGCTTGTCGGCTTCGACCGTTGATCTGAACCGGTTCGCGTCGGTCTTGCGCTTGAACGTCCTCGATCGTTGCCGACCAGCAGGATCGCGGTAGAGCACCTGGAAGGTCCCCTGGGCGGTCGCCCGAACGCTCGCCATCGGGACTTATCTTGCCACGCTGTTGCGGATCTGTTGCGGATCCGACGCCCCTTCTCTGGTACTTGGCCTGACACCGCCGCTGACCTGCGGTTTTGCAGCGCCCCCGGCAGGACTCGAACCTGCGACCCGCTGCTTAGAAGGCAGCCGCTCTATCCAACTGAGCTACAGGGGCGTGTCGACTCGGCCGCCTGGAGTTTGAGGCGTCCGGAGATCCAGGGTATGCCGTGTCAGACGCACGGGGTGCCCGGAATTGGGGAGAACGAGCACACCGAGGCCGTCAACGCGCTGTCGCGTCCGCATGAGCGCGGTGTTGCCCAACGAGAGCGCGCCGAGCGCGTGGTGGAGCTCGCCGTGCTGGCGGAGGTGGATCTGGGGGAGCCAGTGACGCCGGCGCCGATCGGCTGTTCGTCAAGGGTGCCCACCCGTCTGGGGCGGGACCTGCGAACAACCCGCCTGGCCGGTCGACCGCACGTGATCCGCGAGAGACGCGATCGTCTTCGCCACCACGGTCCGATTCGCCGAGGTGTCGCCGCCACGGCAGAACAGGACGACTGTCGCCGCCGGCTCGCAGCCGAGCAGCCAAACGTGACGATCTGGGGCCCTGAACCGGCCCGGCGACGCTCGGCCCGTTGATTCAGCGATAACTACGTCCTCCTCATCCGACTGAGCTGACGGGGGCGTTGTCGGCGCCAACGGGTCATGGCATTCCGTGAGACGAGAACCGCGCGAGCACGTCTTCGAGGCGTGCGAGAACGTCGGTGGTTGGGGAGACTCGTGCATTCTCGTAGTCGGAGATTCGCGCCGCAGATGTACCGGTCAATTCGGCGAGCTGGCGCATCGACAGGCCCGCGGACTGCCGCAGCTCGCGGAGTCGGTCGGCATAGCGTCGACGGCCGGCGAGAGTCGACGTGCTCCGTTGCTGCTGCAAGATCCGTTCCATGATGCGATCGACGCCGTAGTGACAGTCGAGCTCGATCGCCTGCTCTACCGTCCGGGCCAACGGTCCCCAAGGGTCGGACGCGAGCGCGGAGGCGAGCCGGCGCCAGTCTGACAGGCTGCCGCGATCGATCAGGATCTCGATCGCTTCGGCCGGCCACGTTTCGATGCTGGCGGCTTCGTCGACATCGATGTTGCGGAACGAAACCGTCATCGTCCGGGCTCCGGGACGGCGTCGACCATCGCGACGGCGACATCGCGCAGGGTCTGGACGACGGCCGCCCAGTCGTGCCAGCGCGGATCAAGCTGCTTGTACGAGCTCAAGTCCTTTGTGACCGATGGATCCTTCGGTCTGGGATCGGCGAACTGACGCGCGACCTGGGTCGCCACAGACTCGGGACGCCCATTCACCTCCGAGTAATAGTCGTCGAGTCCCGCGACCGTCTGAGCCGCCGCCGCGATCCCGATGCGGTCGGACAGGGCGGCGGCATCGAGATAGTCGCGGGTCCGGTTGCGAGACACGACCAGCCAAGCCTTGATCCTCAGGATCTCCTCGGGTGTCGGCACTCGCAACGT
>JBOGIC010000899.1:0-7491 GCA_050744985.1 Acidimicrobiales bacterium | reverse complement strand
CCCGGCGACGCCGCGCTGAACGCGTTCGCCGACTGCTACCCGCCGGTCCGCCTCGGCCTGTTCGCGGCCAACGCCCCCTGCCGGCCCCTGAGCTACGCCACCGCCACCTACCACGGGGTGCACGCTTTCACGGTCGTCGCCGGCCCGGTCCGGCGCTCGGCCCGGTTCGACTGGGAGCCGATCGCCGGCGTGCGGGCCGCGGGCCCCGGCGTGGACGGCAACTACATGCGGGCCGAGCTGCGCGACCGGCTGCACCGCGAGCGGATCCAGTTCGTGCTGCGCATGACCCTCGCCGAGCAGGGTGACGACACGTCCGACTCCACCACGGCCTGGCCGAACCGGCGGCCCCGGGTGACCATGGGCGACCTGTGGATCGACGCCCTCGCCGCCGACCAGCTCCACGGTGGTGAGCTGCTCGACTTCGACCCACTTCGCCTGATCCCCGGCATCGAGGCCTCCGACGACGACATCCTCGCGGCACGCAGCGCGGTCTACGCGCGATCGGTCAAGCGCCGCCTGCCCGTCCACGGAATCACGTGAGCATGCTCCCGGGTTGACGGGGCGGGGCTGGGCGCAAACCGTGGGCGACGGGTTGAACGTGATGGCAAACGATCGGCCCAGTCACGGCTTTGGGACGTCCGAAATTTGACCCCAGGAGTAGCCTGACGCCTGGTGTTTTCCATGCCGGCGAGCCCCATGCGGGCGCCGGTCGGCTTTCAGGAGGCCGACCGGGAGCTGGCGCGCACCCTCGACGCCCTGGCCGAGGCGGACAACTACGCCGACTGGATCGTCGAGATGGCCGAGCCCTACCTGGGCGCGGAGATCCTCGAGCTGGGGGCGGGGCACGGCACGGTGACCGGACGTCTGGCCCGGCACGGCAAGGTCACGGCCAGCGACCTGTCCCAGCGCTGCGTCGACACGCTCCTGAACCGCTACGGCGGGCGGGACGACGTGGAGGTCCTCCACGGCGACGTGGACGACGCGGTCGCGGGCCGGACCTTCGACTCGGCCGTGCTGGTCAACGTCCTCGAGCACATCAAAGACGACGACGAGGCCCTGCGGGCGATCCGGGAGGGGCTGCACCCCGGCGGCGCCGTCGTGGTGTTCGTGCCCGCCTTCGAGGCGCTGTACAGCGATTTCGACCGCCTGGTCGGCCACTTCCGCCGGTACCGCCGGGACGAGCTGGCGGGGAAGGTCGCCGCCGCCGGCTTCGACGTGGTGGAGGCCCGCTATGTGAACGCGGTCGGCGCCGTCGCCTGGTGGGTCATCGCCCGCCAGCTGCACCGGTTCCCGCGCTCGGTGAAGGCGGTCCGGGCCTACGACCGCACCGTCACGCGGGCCGTGCGGTGGTTGGAGGCGCGATGGACGCCGCCGTTCGGCCAGTCGGTCCTCTGCGTCGGGCGCCGGCCGGCGTGGCCCGAACCCCGAGCACCGCGCTGACCCAGCCGGTCGTCGCGCTGGCCGGCGGGGTCGGTGCCGCACGGCTGCTCCGGGGGATCATCGAGGTCGTACCCCCGCGGGACGTGGTCGCCGTCGTGAACACGGCCGACGACGTGGTGCGGCACGGCCTGCACGTCAGCCCCGATCTCGACACAGTTACCTACACGCTGGCGGGGGCCGTTCCGCCCGAGCGGGGGTGGGGCCTCGAGGACGAGACGTGGACGGCGATGGAGGCCCTGGCGCGCTACGGCGAGGTGGCCCCGCCGGGGTCGCAGGCGGGCACGACGTGGTTCCGCCTCGGCGACCGCGACCTGGCCACGCACCTCTACCGCACCGCCCGCCTCGCCGACGGCGACCCCCTCAGCGCGATCACGGCCGAGGTGGCGGCCGCCTGGGGCGTGGGTGTGCGCATCCTGCCGATGAGCGACGACCCGGTCCGCACGATCATGGACGTCGTGGGCGAGGGCGAGATGGGCTTCCAGGAGTACTTCGTCGAGCGGCGCCACGCCGTGCCGGTGAAGAAGGTCCGCTTCGAGGGCGCCGCCACCGCCCGGCCGGCGCCGGGTGTGCTCGACGCCCTGGCCGCGGCAAACACGGTCGTGATCTGCCCGTCCAACCCGATCGTGTCGATCGCGCCGATCGTGGCCGTGCCCGGCGTGCGCGAGGCCGTCATGGCCCGTCGCGACCGGACGGTTGCCGTGTCGCCCATCGTGGCCGGCGCCGCCCTGAGGGGCCCGGCCGACCGGCTCCTCGCCGAGCTGGGCCACGAGGTCTCGGTGGCCGGCGTGGCCCGGCTGTACGCGAGCATCGCCGCCACCCTCGTCGTCGACGAGGCCGACGCGGGCCAGGCCGCGGCCGTCGAAGCGGCCGGCATGCGCTGTGTCGTGGCGCCGGCGGTGATGCGGGGCGTGCCCGAGGCGGCCGCCCTGGGGCGGATCGTGCTGGGCCGGTGACGGTGCGCCGGTTGCAGATCATCGCCGTCGACGGGCTGCCCGAGGTCCGGGCCGGCGACCGGTTGGCGGAGTTGATCGCGGCGCGGGCCGACCTGGCCGATGGCGACGTGGTCGTCGTCACCCAGAAGGCCGTGTCCAAGGCCGAGGGCCGGATCGTCCCGTGCCCCGACGGCGACCACGCCGCCCGCCAGGCCCTCATCGACGCCGAGACGGTGCGGGTGCTGCGGCGGCGCGGCGATCTGGTGATCACCGAGACGCGACACGGCTTCGTCTGCGCCAGCGCCGGGATCGACGTGTCCAACGTCGAGGACGGTCACGCCGCGCTTCTGCCCCTCGACGCCGACCGGTCGGCCCGCCGCATCCGCGACGGCCTCGCCGCCCTCACCGGCACACGGGTGGGCGTCGTCGTGTCGGACACATTCGGCCGGCCGTGGCGCCGGGGCGTCACCGACGTGGCCATCGGCTCGGCGGGGGTGGCGGCCGTGGTCGACCTGCGGGGCACCGGGGACGCCCACGGCCGGCCCCTGCGCGTCACCCAGGTCGCCGTGGCGGACGAACTGGCGGCCGCCGCCGACCTGGTGATGGGCAAGGCCCGCGGCATCGCCGCCGCCGTCGTCCGCGGCGTCGACCCGTCGTGGCTGCGCGAGTCGTCGGTCGCCGCCGAGATCGTCCGCCCACCCCACGAGGACCTCTTCCGGTGAGCGGCCGGTGAAGACCGAGCCGTTCGTGGATCGTCCGCCGGCCCCCGAAGTTGCAACGCGCGCCGAGAACACGTGGTGGCGGCGGTTGCCACTCCCGCCGCGGCGGTGGCTCGTTCCCATGGGGATCGGGGCGTTGTTCGTCGTGGTCACGTTCGTCATGGCCTTCCCGTCCGTGGCCCGGTTCCGCACGGCCACGCCCGGCGACTACGGCGACACGTTCCTCTACCAGTACCTGCTGCGCTGGGACGTCCACAGCCTCTTCGACGGCGGGGGCAACGTCTTCGACCCGACGTACTTCTGGCCTTACCACAACACCCTCCTGTACAGCGACACCGTGCTCGCCGTGGCGCCCGTGGCCGGCCTGCTGGCCGCCCTGGTCGGGTGGACGGCGGCGTTCAACCTGGTCTACATCGGCAGTTGGATCGCCTCGCTCGGGTCGACCTACGCCCTGGCGCGGTGGTGCCGGGCCAGCCGGGGGGCGGCGGTGCTGGCGGCGTTCGTGTTCACGTTCGCGGCGGTGCGGCTGGGCCACTACGCGCACTTCCAACTGCTGTTCGTCTTCTTCATCCCCTTGACGCTGTGGCTCCTGCTGCGGTTCTTGACCGAGGGGAAGTGGTGGCAGCCGGTGGCGGTCGGGGTGTGCTGTGCCGCCGTGTTCCTCAACACCGGGTACACGGCGGTGGCGCTGGCCACGTCCCTGGTCGTCGTCGTGCTCGGCTGGGTGGTCACGAGCCGGTTCCGCGTCGGGTGGCGCACTTACGCCGGGCTGGGCGTCATCGCAGTCGTCACGGGCGTGCTGCTGTGGCCCGTGCTCGACGGGTACCAGTCGCTGGGAAGCTTCCTGCACCGCGCGTATGACTCCAACCAGGCGGTGGAGCTGAAGAGCTACCTGGCGCCGGCGACGGGCAGCCTCTTCTACGGCGGGCTCGAGCGGTGGGCCAAGATGGACTTCGAGAAGCGCCTCTTCCCCGGCTTCCTCGCCCTCGCGCTGGCCGTCGTCGGGGTCGTCAGCCTCGTCCGGGCACGCCACGACGACCTGGGCCCGCACCCCCATACGCGCCCGCGCCGCCGCAAGCGCCTCCGGCGGACGGCCCGCGCCCGGTACCACCGCCGCCACAACCCCGAGAGCCGCGAGCCCGATCTGCGGCGCCGGGGCCTGGTGATCGTCCTCCTGTCCACCATCCCGGCCTTCCTGCTGGCGTTCGGGAAGTCGGCGCAGATCTTCGGGTGGCGCGTGACGCTGCCCTACAGCTGGGTGCACACCGTGCCCGGGTTCGCCACCATCCGGGCCTTCGGCCGCTTCGCCGTGGTGCCCCTCCTGGCTGTCGCCCTGCTCGCCGCCGTGGGCTACGACCGGCTCGTGCGGGGCCGCAGCCGGGCGGTGGCGCTGGGCGTGGCCGTCGCCCTCGGCGCCGTGATGCTGGTGGAGTACAAGGCCGAGGTGAACATGAGCGACCGCATCGATCGCTACCGGTTCACGGCCGTGAACCAGGCCCTCGCCGCCCTGCCCGACGACGGGGCGGTCGTCGAGCTGCCGATGGGCGCGGACGCGGTGTGGGGGTTCGTCGAGTCGCCCCGCATGGTGCTGTCGACCATCGACTGGAAACCCCGGGTCGGCGGGTACTCCGGGTATCCCGCGCCCAACTACGGCCAGACCGTCTTCTGGATGAACTCCCTCGACGACGGCGGGCCGGCGCGCCCGGAGGCGCTCGATCTGCTCGACCGGTTCCGCGTCCGCTACATCGTCATCCGCCTGGCCCCCGTCGACGAGACGTGGGACCTGGCGGGCGCAACCTACGAGGACGAGGGTGGCGCCCAGACCATCCTGCGCGCCCTCCCGCCCGAGCGGGTGGAGGGCGTCACCCGGGAAGGGGCGGCGATGCTGATCCGCCTGCGGCCGGGCTCCCCGCCCGCTTCCAGGCCTTGACGACCAGCGGGTAGCGGTGCAGCGACTCTCGTGACGGCGGGCGGCTGCGGCCGTCGTCGGGGCTCTGGACGCGGGCGAACCCGGCGGCCCGGCACAGGCCCTCGACGGCGTGGCGGTTGGGCACCCACCAGATGTTGACGTCGGAGCCCAGCTCGTCGGTTTCGAGGAACTCGCAGAACGCGTGGTGCTCGAAGCCGGGCACGGCCACGGCGTCGGTCTCGACGATCAGCACGCCGGAGGTGACCTTGGCCAGGCGCTCCAGCGCGAGCAGCGGATGGCGCATGTGCCGCAGCACGCCGAGGAACAGCACGACGTCGAACGTCCCCAGCCGGTCGAGGTTCATGGTCATGATGTCGCCGACGACGCTCTCGACGCGGCTCTCGAGGGCCCGGTGGGCGGTGTCGAAGCCGGCCTTGCCGGGCAGCTCGTCGGGCCGCCACAGCTCGGGCACCTCGTGCGACGGCCGCGGGGTCTCGCCCCGGGTGCGACATTCGCGCCAGTACCGCTGCTGGGCGGCCTGGTCGATCGACCAGGCGTAGTGGTCGACCGCCACGACCCGCGAGGCGCCCTGCTGCTCGGCCCGGAACGAGAACCAGCCGTCCCACGCGCCCACATCGAGCACGGTCTTGCCCCGCAGATCGGGAACGCCGAGGGCGCGCCACTCGGCCGCCAGGCGGTCGGCCGACTTGCGCCCGTCGGTGACGACGTCGTCGCCCAGGTCGACGGAGTGGAACCAGAAGGGCACGGTCGTGGCCGACTTGGCCAGCTTGCGCCTCCGGCGGGTGGCGGTCACGACGGCATCCGGTCGTGGAACCAGCGCAGGACCTGGCTCGTGCCGTCCTCGATCGTCGTCCATGGCTTCCAGCCGAGCTGCACCGCGGCCCGGCCGGGGTCGAGGGCCGACCGGCGCAGCTCGCCGGCGCGTTCGGGGGCGCGCTTCGCCGGTCGCTCGGAGCCCGACAGGGAGGCCATCACCGCGTACAGCTGGTTGACGCTCGTCTCGGTGCCCGTGCCGATGTTGACCAGCAGACCGTCGCCCCGTGTGGCCGCCCGCGAGAAGGCATCGACGACGTCGTCGACGAACACGAAGTCACGGGTCTGCTCACCGTCGCCGTAGATCGTCGACGCCTCGCCGGCCAGGAGCTGGCCGGCGAAGATCGCCACCACGCCGGCCTCGCCGTGGGGGTCCTGGCGCGGCCCGTAGACGTTGGCCAGGGCCAGGGCCGTGTATTCGAGGCCGTGGAGCGCGCGGTAGGCGTCCAGGTAGTCGGTGGCCGCCTTCTTGGCGACCCCGTAGGGAGACAGCGGCCGCTGGGTGGCCGACTCCCGGATCGGCAGCTTGTCGGTCTCGCCGTAGAGGGTGCCGCCGCTGGCGGCGAAGACGACCTTCCGGCTACCCGCCGCCCGCGCCCCTTCGAGGACGTTGAGCGTGCCGACGATGTTGACGGTGGCGTCGAACGCCGGCCGCTGCACGGACACGCGCACGTCGGCCTGGGCGGCCAGATGGAAGATCACCTCGGGCTGGCGGTGGGTGATCAGCTCGGTCGTCGCATCCGAGCGGATGTCGAGGCGGTGGAACGAGTACTCGTGGTCGGGGTCGGACCGGGCATCGGCCAGGTTGGCGAGCGACCCGGTGGAGAGGTCGTCGATGACGTCGACGGCGTGGCCCTCGGCGAGCAGGCGGTCGACGAGGGTCGACCCGATGAATCCGGCGCCGCCGGTGACCAGGGTGCGCACCCGTCAGCCGCCGAGCGGGAGCTTCTCGCCGTGCATGCGCGCCCCGGCGTCGACCTCGATGCCGCCCCCCACCACCGTCAGCCCCGACAGCCGGGCGGCCTCGCCGACCACCGCCCCTTCGCCCACGATCGACCCGTCCACCACGGCCCCGGCGTGGACAGACGAGCCGGGCAGCAGCACGGAGTTGCGCACGAGCGCGCCGGCGGCGACGCGCGCCCCCGATCCCACCACCGACCGTTCGACGCGGGCGCCGGCGTGCACGTAGGCGGCCGATCCGACCAGCGCCGGCCCGTGCACGTCGCCGTCGATCACGGCGTCACCCAGGACCCACACGTTGCCCTCGACGAGGTGCGCCCCCGGCGCCGGCGGCGGGGGGCGCCGGCCGTCGAGCAGGTCGAGGTGGGCCTGGAGGTACTTGGCCGGGGTGCCGGTGTCGATCCAGTACGTGTCGAATCCGGCGGCGAACAGCGAGCCCTTCTCGGCCATGGCCGGGAAGACCTCCCGTTCGATGGAGACGGGCCCGCCCACCGGGATGCGGTCGAGCACACTGGGCTCCAGCACGTAGGTGCCGGCGTTGATCTCGGCTGTGACCAGCTCCTCCGGCAGCGGCTTCTCGACGAAGCGCCGCACGCGGCCGTCCGGCGCCGTAGGCACGAGGCCGTAGGCGGAGGGGTCCTCCACGCGGGTAAGGGCAATCGTCCCCTCCGCCGACCACTCCCGGTGGAAGCCGACG
>JBOGIC010000898.1:0-5652 GCA_050744985.1 Acidimicrobiales bacterium | reverse complement strand
CGTCGACCCCGCTCGTCGGTTCGTCCAGGAGGACGAGCGGGGGCGCGTGAACGAGCGAGCACGCGACGTGAACGCGACGTTGCTGGCCCCCGGAGAGATTTCCGGCTCGGCGATCGAGGACGTCCGTCAGCGCGAGCGCCTCCGCGACCTGCGAGATACGAGACAGGAGCGCCGATGGGGATACGCGGGCCAGGCGGCCGAAGAACGTCAGGTTCTCGCGGGTCGTCATCGTGGGGGTCAATCCGAGCCGCTGGGGGGCGAAGCCGAGCAGGCGTCGCGCCGCCGGGGGGTTGGCGACGGCATCGACGCCCCCAACGGAGATCTCCCCGGCGTCGGGTCGCACCAGT
Organism: Acidimicrobiales bacterium; assembly: GCA_050744985.1. GTDB lineage: Bacteria > Actinomycetota > Acidimicrobiia > Acidimicrobiales > AC-14 > JBOGIC01. The sequence goes on along the minus strand of JBOGIC010000898.1, from coordinate 5,305 downwards.
CCGGCGACAGCGGACAGCAACGTGGTCTTGCCCGCCCCATTGGGCCCGAGCACCGCCAGCGTCTCGCCAGGCGCGACGGCGAGGTCGACACCCGCGAGCGCGACGACGCCCTGGTAGGCCTTGCGGAGCTGTCGTACCGAGAGCGGAGGCGCATTGACGCCGGTTGCCGGTTCCAGCCTTCAGCCGCCACCCGTCACCGTCATGATGCCGGCGACCTCGATCGTCGAGACTTGGCGGACCCGGTCGGTTCGCACCCCGTTGCCCGATACGGCCAGGCGCTCCGTCAGGCCCTCGCGCCCGAGTTGGCGCGCCGTACCGGCGAGCTGGAAGCGGGTCGCGCTGGTCTGCTGCCACTCGGCCGTCGCCGCGGCGACGCCCTTGTCCCGGTTGTCCGTGTCGATGCTCAGGATGTTCTGCCCGTTGATCGACGCCGTGGCCACCGGCGTTCCCTGCGAGAACGTGGCTGGTTCGCCAAAGCGACGGTTGGGCGTGTCGTTCAGGTAGACGGTGGCGGTTCCCGTCACGTCGATGACCGTCACATTGTTGAGCCTGCTCCGGGCCGCCTCGCGCGACTCGAAGACGACGCTGAACAAGGCCGTGTTCTCGGTGCGGTCGCCCGCGCCGGTGAACAGGGCTGCGTCGTCCACGCCATCGATGTGGGTGAGGAAGCCGTAGGACGTGAACCGCAGCCCGTCCTGATCGATGCGACCGACAAAGCGCCAGGCCTCACGTCCTGAGTCAGGGAGCCCGATCCCGCCGTCTACGGACTCACCGCCACCACCGCCGCAGGCCGCCGTGATGATGAACAGCGCCGCCATCGCCAGCCGGGTGAGCCCCTTCATCGCGATCCCCCCCTGTCGAGCCCAAACCTTACCCGCGCGCTCCGTCACTCAGCCGGTGAGGAAACCGAACGAACCCTCGTCGCCCTCGATGAGTATCGGGGCCCGCATCGCGCCCCAATGGAGCTGGGCCGGCCCCAGCACGCTGATGCGCAGCCCCAGGCTTTGGTAGAAGTCGATGAGCTCCGGAGTGGCGGTCGACACCGCCCGGTCGAATCCCCGCGCGTGCGCCTCGAGCCAGGCACAGGCGCACAGCCCGCCGAGGACGAGATGGCTGCGACCACGCCGGGCCTCGGGTGCGACGAGGATGCGGCCGACTTCGAGCACCCGTCCGGCCGCGCGCAGCCGTACGCCGAAGTCCCGCTCGGTCGGCAGGGGCCGGGCCGGAGTCGGTGCGACAAGGCGCAGGCTCCCCACCAGCGTGTCCCCGTCATGGCTGACGACGAATACGGCCTCGTCGTCGTACTCGTCCCGCTCACGCCCGTCCGGGTGGTCGTCGGGACGCGCCCAGCCTTCGGCGACGACGCACTCGTACCGCATCCGAAGGACGCCGTCGCGCTCAGCCGCCGATTCGGCCCGGTCGAAGGTGAGCGGGGCCAGCCTGGCCAACGCCCGCCGGGCGAGGTCGTCCAGCGCCGGCGCGGGCTCGGGGGTCACCACGGCCGGCACTGCCCCGAGCGGGCGGGTCGCCCACCGAGGATGCATGCCTCCATACAGGTCCAGCTCCTCAGGAACGCACTGTCCCGAGCACCGGGCCCAATCGTGTGCAGGCCGGCAGCCTCCGCTCGCACGCACCGCGACCTGGCGAGGACCCAGACGCGTACTTCGCCGGCGGTGAGCTCAGCGCGGTGCGGCATCGAGATGCTCCATCGATTCGAGCACGGTCGCCGCCAGCCGCCGCAGGCTCAACTCCTCGAGCAGGTCCACGATCGGGATCTCGACCCCCAGGCCGAGGCGAAGGGCGGTGCGCAGCTCGGCTGCCGTCAACGAGTCGAGCCCGAGCTCGAAGAGCGGGCGATCGGGGTCGATGCGATCGGGCCTGAGCTCGAGCACCCTCGCCGTGGCGTCGACCAGGTAGCGATCGAGGGCGGGGCCCCGCTCCCGGGGTGGAAGCGTCGCGAGCGGCGCCCGGGGGCCGGCTTGACCATCCCGACGGGCGGACGCGGCCGACGCTCTGACGGCTGCGGGGATCGGCTCGGCCTCGGGAGCTGCCGCGCCCCCCGGCCCGGCCGACACGACGATGTCGGTCACGCCGCGGACGAGGAGGCCGGCGAGCACGGCGCACGCGTCCTTGCACGCGATGCCGACGAGGCCCTGACGGTCCAACTTCCGCTCGAGCTCAGGGTGTCGGGCGACATAGCCGGCGCCGGCAATCGCGCCCCAGGCGACCGTCAACGCCGGGCGGTTGCGGGCGCGTCGATAACGCGCCAGGGCTGAGAGGAACGCGTTGCCCGCCGCATACCCGCTCTGCGCCGGCTGGCCGATCACGGCGGTGATCGAAGAAAACAGGACGAAGAGTTGGAGGTCGTCGGCCATGGTGAGCTCGTGCAGGTTCCAAGCGCCGGCGAGCTTCGGTCGGAGCGCCGCCTCGAACCGGGCGTAGTCGAGGCGGCCGAGGAGGCCGTCATCGAGCACCATCGCCGCGTGAACGACGCCCCTCAGGGGCGGCATCGCGGTGCGGATCTCATCCAGCACGCGCTGGACGTCGCCCCGCTCGGCCACATCACCGCGCCGGACGACCACCGTGGCCGGCGATGCCTGAAGGTCCCGCAGGGCGGCGGCGTCGTCGGGGTGGGGCACACCGCCGCGGCTCATCAGCACGACGTGACGGGCGCCCTCGCCCACCATCCACGCCGCGACGGCCAGGCCGAAACCGCCGAGCCCTCCGCTGATGAGGAACGTCCCGTCCCCGTCGAAGGTCTGCGCGCGGCCCCGCTGCATGACGTCGTACGTCGGGGCCCGAACGGTGAGGACGACCTTGCCCACGTGGCGCGCTCGTGCCATGTGCCGGAACGCGTCGGCCGCGGCCGAGAGGTCAAAGTCGTCGTGGGGCAGCGGGTGCAACTCGCCACCTGCGACCGCAGCGACGATGGTCCGGAGCAAGGCTCCGACGTACGCCGGGTCGCTGTCGAGCAGCGGTTTGAGGTCGATGGCGGCATAGGAGAGATTCCTGCGGAAGGGCGCCAAGTCGAGGCGACCGCCTTCATAGATGTCCCGCTTGCCGATCTCGACGAAGCGCCCGTGCGGGCGGAGAATATCGAGGCCCTTGGCGACGGCGTCTCCGGCCAGCGAGTTGAGGATGACGTCGACGCCTTCGCCTCCCGTCTGGCGCAGCACGTCGCCGGCGAACTCGACCGAGCGGGAGTCCATCGCGTGCGCGACTCCGAGGGATACGAGATAGGCGCGCTTCTCCGGCGTACCGGCGGTGGCGAACACCGTGGCCCCCGCGCGGAGGGCGAGCTGGACGGCCGCCAGGCCGACGCCGCCCGCGGCCGAATGGATGAGAACCCGTTCCCCCTCGGTGAGGCGGCCCACTCGGAAGAGCGCGTAGTGCGCCGTGAGGAACGCGACGGGGAGGGTCGCCGCCTCCTCGAAGGTGAGGCGCTCGGGCTTGCGGACGACGACCTCGGACCGGGCGACGACCCGGGACGCGACCGCCCGCGACGCCAGGGCGATGACGTCGTCGCCCGGGTGAAGCCCGTCCACGCCTTCGCCGACGGCGTCTACGACGCCCGCACACTCCCAGCCGAGGGTCGGTGTGTGAGAGTCGTCGCCTTCGGTCGCGAACCCGATCCCGAGTGCAGCCAGCACGTCGCGGAAGTTGAGGGCGCCGGCCGCGACGCGTACCGCGACTTCTCCGGGACCGGGCTCGAGGGCGGGGGCTTCTTCGAGCGTGATCGTCGCGAGGTCGCCGGGCTGCCGCTGCGCCAGGCGGAACGTGGCCTCGCCGGGTGCGAGCGCGGAGCTGGCCCTCGCCGGCGGCGCCGTCAACGATACGGCGGGGCCGACGCGGCGAACGAAGCGCTGGCCGCCGCGCAGGGCCACCTCCTCGTCTCGCTCCCCGTCGGGCGCCGTCAATTCCTCGAGCAGGCCTCGGAGATCGTCGGGAGCGGGCACCGAGGCGAGGTCGACCATGCGGCAGCGGGCGCCGCCCTGTTCCGTGCGCAGGACGCGCCCCAGCCCCCAGATGGGCGCTTGCGCAAGGCTGCCGGGGCCGTCGTCGCCATCAACCGCGGGCTGGGCGCCCGCGGTCACGATCCACGACTCGGGGACCGGCCGTTCCGATCGGGCCACCGCCCGCATGAGCGCCACCATCGATCCGCAGCTCGTCGCCTGAAAGCCGAGGAGCCCGTCGGTCGTGGGCCGGTCGGGCGAGTCCAGGCTCCAGAGGTGGACCAGCGCGCCGATGGGCCCGACATCGTCGAGAAGGCGCTCCCAGTCGGCCTCGCTCCAGGGTCGCAGCTCGATGCCGTCGTCACCGAACCGCCGGTACGCGGTGCCGGGCCAGACGAGAACACAGTCGTCCCCCTGCTCGCGCAGGCCCGCGGCCATCTCGGGCCCCACGCCACGACGGTCGGTCAGGACGAGCCAGCGACGATGGGTGCGGGGCGGTGGTCCAGGATCCGCCGCGGTTGCCACCACCACCGTGTGCAGGGGCTCGCCGCCGCCGGCGGACCGGTCGTCGGCCACCGCGGCGCCGGTGAACCCGGCGTCCTCGAGTGCCGCGAGCCACCCGGCTCTGTCGAGAAGGGGATGCGCCGCGCGGCGGCTGTGGTCGGCGAACCGCCACCACCCGGCCAGCTGACCGAAGACCAGGTCAAGCCACGACGCGCGCCGCGTGGGCTCCATGAGCACGAGCGCGCCACGGGCCGCGAGCAGGTGGCGAAGGTTGCGGAGGGTCGCGCCGACGTCTCCGGTGGCGTGCACGACGTCCGCGGCGATGATGACGTCGAAGGTCCCGATGCCAGGTGGGACGTCCTCGATGTCTAGGACCGCAGTCTGGAACCCCGGCCGGTACCCGTGCCGCGCCTGCGCCGCCTTGAGGAAGAAGGGCGACACATCGGTGAACAGGTAGTCGATACGGTCGCCGGCCAGACGATCGAGAACCGCTCCGGTGGCGCCGCCGGTGCCGGCGCCGACTTCCAGGACACGGAGGGGCCGGGATGGCCGCGACGCCTGGACCGCGGCGACGCAGTCGGCGACCGCCTGCGCGTACAGGACAAACCCGGGATTGGCGGCGTACAACTCGGCGACCAGCGCAGAGGCCTCGCCGGCGATCAACCACTCCCGTGGGTCGACGTCGCCGCGGAGCGTTCCCGCCAATCGTTCCCCGCTCCGCCGGACGAGCTCGACGGCGCTGCGGTACTCGGGACGGGCGTCGGCCAGGCCATCCTGCCCCCGCGGTGGCTGGGTCGAAGGCTGGGCCACGGACAGATGCAGGAGCCGGGCGAAGTGCCGATAGTGCC
>JBOGIC010000897.1:0-9965 GCA_050744985.1 Acidimicrobiales bacterium | reverse complement strand
GTGTCGGATACTCGACGGCTACAAGCCGGCCGGCGGTGTCGTAGCCGTTGGCGGGCACCGAGGCCAAGACCTTCCCGTCAAGGCTCTGGCTCGTGACTCTGCCGGCCTTGTCGTACGTCGACGTACGAGCGCCCGCCGGTCCGTTGACGCTGGTGGGTCGTCCGACCTGGTCGTACGCATAGGTCGTCGGACCGACGCCCGAGTCGGGCGTGTTGCCCAGCACATCGGTGTACATGCGGACACGGCCGAGGAGGTCCACCTTCGTCGTGATCGTCCCCGCCGAGTCCGACACGGAGGTCACGAGGGGATTCGGATTGCTGGTTTCGGTGGGCTTCACGGCGTAGACGTAGGTCACCGTCCGGCCGTCGGGGTAGCTGGTTGAGGTCACGCGGCCGCGCCGGTCATACGCAGTGCACACCCATCCCGCTGCGTCGTCTGCGACGGCCCGCACGCGGTGGCCGGCCACCCGCCCCATGGCGTCGTACGCGTAGTCCTCCTCGCGGGCGGGGGTGCCGCCGCTCGCGTCCGGGTCAGGACTGGTGCGGGACGCAAGCATCCTCCCTTGGTTGGGCGACTTGTCCGCGCACGGTGCATCCGAGGTTCCTACGTAGTAGTCGTTGTGGACCTTCGACTGATCCCCGGCGGGAGGGGACGTGTCAGTCGGACGCCCGTACTGGTCGCGTACCACTGTTGTGGTCAGGCTGAGGCCGCCGTCGTCCTGCACGGTTTTCTCGACGAGCGACGCTTCCCACCGTTCGTAAAAGAGCGTTGTGCTTCGCGAAGGAACGCCCGAGTCGTCGTCCACGACAACCTTCGTCGCGTTGGCGTAGCGCGGGGCGACCTTGTCCCCGGGAATGTCACTCTCGGCGCCGTTTGGAGGAGACCAGCGGAGCCGCATCGTGGGTGAAGTCGAAGGCGGCCCCGAGGTGCCAGCCGCCTCCACGCGGATGCGGTGGCGAAGGCCGGAGGCGAGATTGGCCGAGATCTTCGGCCTTGCCTCGGACGGGCTCCACAGCGTGTCGGCCACAAGGATGTCGTCGACCCACATCTTCGCCTGCCCACCCGTCGCAGTGACGTTGAAGCTCCAGTCGCCGCTGGTGCCCAGGCTGATCTCGCCGGTGAAGCGACCGGATCCGCCTGCGGGGATGGCGTGAACCAACGACCCGTTCGCGCCGATGGTCGCCTGCCCGTGGGCCGAGGGACGGTCCGGCAGTGATGAGAGGTTGGTGTTCGTCCAGTACGTGGCGGCCAGGCCGGTCAGCGACGCTCCTCCCTGCTCGTAGTCGTGGTCGTAGGTCGTCTCGGTGTGCGCCGGCTTGGGGGAGTTGGCGCAGGTGCCGTTCGGGGCACCGCCCGTGCCGTACCCGTCAGAGGGGCCTCCACCCGTGGCGAAGCAGGTCGCCGCCACCGGGCCGAACATGTGCGTGACCCGGCCTGTGCCGTGAACCCGGTCTGGGCCCGGGCTGGCGCTGGCATCCCGGTCGAACACCGTCGAGGTACGGATGCCGGCAGCGTCGGTTACCGACAGCAGCCGTGTCCCGAGGTGATCGAGCACCGATGTCGAGGACTTGCCGGTGGCATCGGTGTCGACCACCTCGAGGTTCCCGTTCGACTTGTGGGTGATGGCAACCTTACGCAGGAACGGGTACGCCTGGTCGGGGTTGTGCCCGTCGGCCTGCACCTGACTGACCGTCGACGCACCGGTCGTCGAGTACACGTAGCGGTGACGTGGCCGCGGCTCGGGTGACGGTTCACCTTGGTTGGGCACCGGGAGCTTCACCCAGCTCACCCTTGCGTCGGCGCCATACCACACGAGCGTGCGGATGTTGTGGATGCCGGACTGATCCAGGCCGCTCTCGGTGATCGGCGACGGCGGGGCATTGTCCGGGTTTGTACCGAGGTACCCCGAGGGGAGCGCGTCGTTGGCGAGCGGCGTCCGCAACGTCTGGAGGCGCCCCTGTGTGTCGTAGGAGAAGTCCGACTTGAGGGTGCCGGACGGGCCGTCGCCAGGGTTTTCGATTCTGGACAGGACGACCTTCGCCGGGTCCGGGCCGTTCGCGTAGCGCAGCCTCACGGAGATGGCGGACGGGGCGTAGTCGATCTGACACGGCATGAACGGGCCAGGGGCCGTTTCACCGGCGGCTGGTGCCGGACACGGGAGCGAATCCAGCAGCCCCTGGTAGCGGATAGTGATGAGCCGCGTCGCCACCGGGTCGGAGATCTGGGTCAGGCGGCGGGGTTTCCCCGGTTCGTTGGACCACGCATAGACAGTGGAGTTGAGGTTGGCGCTGCCGTCGTCGAGGGGACTCGTTGCTGCGGCAAGTCGCCCTGACTGGTCGAACACATAGCTGATGCCATCGTCTGCCTGGAGAGTAAAGACGCCGGCGTCGTCAACCACCAACGTGCCATCCTCGCCATCCGGTGGTTCGAAGCCCGAGCCCGTCCAGCGGTAGCGGTGGGGCGCACCAGTCGGGTCGGTGAGGATGGCCGCGCCGTCGCTGACGCGGGCGGACACGAAGCTCAGACCAGTGGGCGAGAGGATCCAGCCCTGGGGGAGAGCGCTTGACGGGTCCCGAGATGGATCGATCATGCTCGCGGAATCGTGAGACAGCCAGCTGGCCGGGACGACCGGCTGCACCGTGTTTGGTTGCTGGCCGGGACTGAGCGCAAGGAGGTGCACCAAGGCGGCGCGAGTGTCATCACGGTTCGACTTGTAGTACTCGAGCCGGATCTTCTTGGTGGTTGCCGCGGTGTCGAAGCGCACCGGTCCCGAGTAGTGCGGTGTCATCCACGACCACTGGTTCTCCCATCGGTCGAGCACGAGCGCGTCATTCACGTAGATGCGCACGCCGTCGTCGGCCGTAGCACCGAAGCGGTACTCGCCGGCGACCGGGACGGTGACATAGCCCTCCCAGCGAACTGCAAATCCGGTTGGCGCGACGGCCGGCGATGGACGCGCTCCAATGGCCCAGTCGAAGTTGATAGTCGGGTCGATGCGCGCGCTCTTGAGTTTGGCGGCGTCGAATGGTGCCGCGGGCGCGGAGCTGCCGTCGTACGAGAAGTACGACCCGACCAGGCCCGACCGCGGTGACGGGTCGAGGGAGTTGTACACGAAATTCAGCCCGACCGAGCCGCCCACGGTCGGGACCGTCGGTGTGGCCACCGCGGTCGTCAGGTTTCCGGATGCCAGATTCACCGACAGGGGTCCGAAGGCATCCGACGGCAAGCCGTCGGCGCCGACGTGCAGGTCGACAGTGAACGTGCGGGTCAAGTCGCTGGGGACCCAGTTGACGTTGCCGTCGTAGGCCCACACCCTCCAGGTGTAGGTCTCGCCGTCCTGGAGCTGGCCGGAAGGCACGGTGTACGAGCATGTGCCCGCATTGAGCGCGCAGTTGCTGTTTCCGGCGGCGGGGGAGATCCAGCCGCTGTCGATGGCGCGGTAACCGTCTTCGGCGCTGGAAGTTGGCGTTCCGCGGAACCAGTACCGCACGGTGTCCCCCGGATCAGCGTCGGTCACCTGGTTCACCGTCAGCGTCGGGCTCAGCGTGGGAACAATGGCCATGTCGTCCGGGGCGACCGGCGCGGGCTTGAGGGGCGGCGTGCCCGTTCCATAGGTGATCCAGAGCGTGGGCTTTACGCCCGTCGTGGTGTCGTTCGACCGGAACTTCCTGCCTCGCGAATAACTGGTGTTGGCCTCGTCTGCATCCGTTACGACGAAGCCGTAGTTGGTGTCGACCCTCGCGGCCCATTTCCACACCAGCCATGTCGTGTCAAGGTTGACCTGACCCGTAGTTGCACAGGAGGGCGACGGTGTGGCCGTCCCGGTATCCGGGTCGATGGGCGAGGAGATGTTCGCTTGTGTATTCCACGTGAGCGCAGGAACAACGGTGGTGGTCGGGGGCGTGCCTTGCGTCACTGTCGTGTTGACCTCGTACCACGGTGCACGCGCAGCCCCGACGGCCAAGGCCGGTGGCGCGGTCGCCGAGCACGTGTTCGAGAAGTTGTCAAGCGTCAGGTGGGCCTCGTTGACCCACTTGTCCATCACGGCTGCCGGGAGATCGAAGTAGAAGTAGCTCCGGGTCTTGTTCGTGGCCGTGTCGACCGACACCCAGGCCTCCTGGTGCTTGCCCAGGGGTGTGTTCTGGCCGCCGTTGTTTAGAACCATCGCGTCGCGGGAAGCGGTAGGCTCCGGCACTACGGTCGTGGACGGATCGATCGTGACGGGTGGGACGCGGGCGGGATCCGTGAGCCAGCCGCTGTCGATCGAGACTTGAATCCGAAACGTGTTTCGCGCCGACCCGAGCGGCGCCGTGGTCGTCGTGGTCGTCAGCGCATTGGTCGCCGTGGCGCCCTTCGCGGCTGTGGTCGGCGAGCCAGTCGCCGGCGCAGCCGGGGCGTCGGCGCCCTCGGGCGGCTCTGGAGCAACAAGTTGCACCGTGACGGGCGTGACCGAAGGGACCGGGATGGTCGAGTCCTCGGCGATCCCGTGGTGCATGATCGCGACGACGGTCCCAGAGGCGTCGATGAACTCCACGCCTCCGTCCCCATCCCGAGCCGTCAAGCCCTTGGGGAGGCTCACCTCGAGGGCGTAGGAACCTCCGGCGCTGGTGTCGGGGAGCACAACGAACTCCTCGACACCATCCTCCCGCAGAGTGACATGCAGGTCGCGGCGACCCAACGCCCTGGCGAACTTGGCTGTCCCGCCCTCGACGGACGCCTGCACGGGGGAGGCGTCGGGGTGGCGGATCTCGATCGACCCGTCGGCCACCTCGAGCGATGTGACATCGTCCGCCCTAGAAGCGAGCTTTGCGGACTTTTCGGACGACTTGGCTCGCAACTTGCCATCACTGCTTCGGGTCAGCGACAAGTCGATGGGCACCCAGTTGCCCTGCGCATCTCGAACGCGAGTCGGCACCTGGGTGACAACGTCTGTCCGGGTCCCATCGGCATTCAGGTACGTGAGCTTGGTGGGGGTCGTCTCGGCGTCGATCAGCTTCGATGTCGCTGGGTCGAAGCTCCCGCGGCTCGGGCGGTTCGGGCTGTGAAGATCCTCCTCCTTCGGAGGGGGATTGGAGAAGTCGCCGACCGGCTGCGGGATCGACGTGGCTCGGACGGGGGAGTCCGGCGGTGCCGGCGTCCTGTCGGTCTTCTTAGGCGCGGCGGCAACCGGAACGGCGGTCACCAGGCTCGCCATGGTTGCCGCCACGACCGCCAGCACCGTGAGGCGGCGCCTGGGGCGACCCTGCCGGAGCCGGCGCTCGTCAGCTGACGATCTGGTTTTCGACGCGCGCGCCTGAGATTCCCGGGTGGCTGTCATCGCCGTGACCCCTTCGCCGCCCCACTGCCGGCATCGCCGATCCGTCACTATCGGAATCGGCAGCTCGGACACCGTTCTTTAGCGCGGAGTGCGACTCAAGTTCGTGGCGCCTCCGGCCGATCCATAGGCAAGGGAGCGCGGACGGGCATACGCGGCTCGATTCCGACGGAGGGCAGGCGGGTGAGACTCATCGGGGGTGTCTGCGGCGAGGCAGGGCGCAGCCGTGCCAGGTGGACGAGCGCATCGGCGGCGCTGTTCGGCGCCGCGCTGCTCCTCCAGGGTGTGGTTGCACCGAGGTCGCATGCGGGAGCGACGGCAGGACCGGCATTCAAGTACACCGTCTGGTCGACCGGCGGCGTGAGCGCACTCGACGGCATCGGCTCCATCGTTGGCGCCGCCAACGTCCCTGCGCCGCAGCCGGGTCAGGCAACCGAGAACAAGTGGTCCCTGGGCAGTGGGTTCTACTTCGCCGGCGACCACCTCGCCTTCGGGGTCATCGCACTCGACACGGAGGGCAGCCGGCGGTACGCGACGATCGCGCTCAACCACGGCCCGAACCGCACGGGCACCCGCCGGGTCGAGTTCTCCTGGGAGGCCAACCGGTTCTACTTCCCGGTCGCCCTGATATCGGGCGCGGCGATCCAGGGCTTCGTGTACGACTACACCGCCAACGCCTGGACGTTCATCGGGTCGCTGCCGCTACCGCCCTCGTACGGGCGCATCTACCCGGTGAGCACGACCTACCTGTGGTGGTACGGCGCCGGCGCGCCCGACTGCGCCAGCTATCCCCGCGTCGACCACTATCGCTACGCACCGGTGGGCATCGTGAACGGCCTCGCCCACGGCGTGCCGAGCACGGCGGTGAGCGACGAGACGACGGGCAGCGGCTGCCCGGCGACGGTGGCCCCCGGCCCCGACCCGTCCTGGCGCCACTACACCGCCGGCTCGACTGCCGGCCCGACCGTCGAGTGGGCCAGGCCGAACTTCGACGACGCCAACACGCGGGAGTCGCGCCTGTCGGCGATCACCTCCCAGAGCGTCGCGAGCCTGTCGGTCGCGTGGACCGCCTCGGCGACCGGCACGGGCGTCTTCGGGGCCTTCGGGGGGATGAACCCGATCGTCGTGGACGGCACCATGTACTTCCAGGACCTCAAGAGCAACGTCTACGCCGTCGACGCCGCGACCGGCGCGCCGAGGTGGAAGCGGGATTACGGCGCGGCCCAGCTGGGGCCGAACGGGCCGGCCGTGGACGGGGGCCGGGTGTTCGTCACCTCCAGCATGAACACAGTCGCCGCGCTGGATGCGAGCACGGGCGCGGAGCTGTGGTCGAAGACCATCGCCAACTCCGACACCCAGGGCATCACGATCCAGATGGCCGCGGCGGAGGGCACGCTGTACTTCAGCACCGTTCCCGCGCCCAGCGTCGACGAGTTCTATCCGCCCGGTGGCATGGGCATCCTGTACGCCCTCGACCAGGCGACCGGCGACGAGAAGTGGTCGTTCAATACCGTGAAGGACGGCGACCTCTGGGGGCACCCCGAGATCAACAGCGGGGGCGGCTCGTGGTACCCGCCGGCGATCGACCACGAGACCGGCATCACCTACTGGGCGACGGGGAACCCCGCGCCCTTCCCGGGCAACACCGGGTACCCCAACGGGTCGAGCCGGCCCGGGCCCAACCTGTACACGAACTCCATGCTGGCGATGGATGCCGACGGCGACCTGCTCTGGTACCGCCAGGTCACGCCCCACGACCTGTTCGACTACGACTTCGAGGCGCCGCCGATCCTGACCACCGCCACCCTCGGAGGCGTGGAGCGCAAGCTCGTCGTCGGCGCCGGCAAGGCGGGCCGGGTGCTGGCTTTCGACGCCATGAGCGGCGATGTGATCTGGGACGTGGCCGTCGGCGTGCACTCCAACGACGACCTGACCACCCTGCCCACGACGCCGCTCGTGATCTCGCCCGGGTTCATCGGCGGCGTGATGTCGCCCATGGCCCTCAGCGACGGCGTCGTCTACGTGCCCGTCGCCAACACCCAGGCGACCTACACCGCGACCGGGCACACGGCGAGCCTGGGCGGCACGGGCCAGGTCGTGGCCCTCGACGTGCGGACGGGCCAGAGGGTGTGGAACGCCGACCTCGGCTCGCCCATCTACGCCGGCGCGACGGTCACGCGTGACCTGGTCGTGACCGCGACCATGAGCGGAAGGGTCGTCGCCTTCGACAAGGCCACCGGCCGTCAGGTCTGGTCGTGGCAAGCCGGCGGCGGCATCAACGCCCCCATCGCCGTGACGGGCGACTCGTTGCTCGTGCCCGTCGGCATGGGTGCCTCGCCGGGAGTCGTCAGCCTCCGCCTGACGGCCACGTAACCGTCAGGGGCGTCGTTCGACGACGCGCCCGAGCTCGGCGCCGTCGAGACACAGCTCGGCCCCGGCCGAGACGACCAGGTAGACGCCGCGCACGTCGGGGGCGTCGAGGGCGAACACCCGGGTCTGGTCGGCCCCACTCGCCACGTTGACGACGCGTACCTTCGGCTGGCCTCGGGCGATGCCGGTGGCCTGGACCGGACGGGGGTCGATCAACATGGAGACGACGGCATCGGTCCGGGCGTCGAAGCGCAGTCGCAGGGCGAGGTCGTCTCCCGTCAGGGGAGCGGGCGAGACGATGCCGATGGTCGCCGGGTCTTCGCCGGCGGTGACGCACAGCGCCCCGCCCTCGAGCCGCGGCGTCGCTCCCAGGACCCCGATGAGCTGGCGTTGCAACAGGACGGTCGGGTCGCCGCCGGCTTCGGTCACGAACGTGACGGGCCGCACCACCCCCCCGGCCGTCACCTCGTACAGCTCCCGCCCCGTCGGGTCGAACGCGACGCGGTCGTCGATGAGCGGGAAGACCTCGGAGTGGTTGTTGTACGGGACCAGTGCGTAGGGCGCCACGTCGTAGGGCACGACGCCGTCGACGAGCGCGAACGAGGTTCCCCGGCGGCGGAGCGCGTCGATGCCCTGACCCGCGGCATCGAGGTAGACGCGCGACCGGGCCCCGATCCAGCTCGCGGGCTCACTGACGCGGTTCCCGCTCCACCACGACACGGCGACGTAGACGGACACCGCCACCCCCAGGGCGGCGCAGAGCACCGGGGACGCGGCGAGCGGCGCCGTCGGCGAAGCCACCCTCGGCGTGACGCTCGTCGAGCGGCGCCGCAGGAAGGCAGCGCCGAGGGCGAGGACGAACAGGAACTGGATCTCGAGGTTGTAGTTCAGGGTGTAGGCGACCAGATCTGCGAAGTCCAGCCCCACGCGCGTCATGCCGACGACGGCCGCGTTGGCCAGGCCGCCGATGGCGAAGAACACCCACGCCCGCCATGCCGGTCGCCACCGCCAGATCGACCACGCGACGACGCCCGCGAGCAGGACCTGCGCGACCACGACGCCGGTCCAGGTCCAGCCGGAAGCGGGCCCATCGTGGAGCCAGATCCCGAAGAAGTTCGGCACGAGGACCCGGAACCACAGGGCGGACAGGTAGTGGGCGAACACGGCGGGCGACGTGTGCAGTCTCAGGTCCTCCGGATAGTCACCCAGGTAAAACGCGGCGAAGGCCCCGACGGTGACGGCGTAGAGCGCCCACACTCGCCATTCGCGAGCCGCGTCCACGATCGTGTCGCGCACGCGTCGCTCGGGTTCGAGCAGCAGCACGCGCATCAGGACGAGGTAGAGAGGGACGAACACGGGCTTCACGTAGAACATCTCGGCCAGGCCGAGCGCAGCCAACGACAAGACCAGGTACCGCCAGGATCGTTTCCGGCGGTAGAGCAGATAGCCAAGGATGCTCAGGAAACTGAGCGCCGTCGCGCACACCCGGTCGATCCCCGCGGCCCACCACTGAATGGTCCCGACGTGCACCAGCGACACGCCGTAGACGAGCGTGAGCACCAACGGGCCGGCGCCGGGACGGAACAACTCGGCGAGGACCCGGTGGAACAGGACGAGCGTGAGCGCGAACCCGATCACCATGATCCAGGCCGCGGCGGTGAAGTCGAACGAGAACAGATGGAAGAACGCCCAGTCGGCGAGGCGGTGCCCCGGGGAGAAGTGCCCGAACGTGGGCTCGCCGAGGTAGCCGATGGTCAGCTGCGCCAGCTGGGCCTCGCGAAGATTCTGGATGTCGTCCCATACAAAGCCGCTGGTGGACAGCAGGTACCCGAGCGCGGCGGCCGGGACGATGACGGCCCCGGCGAGCGCGGCCAGCCGCCCCTTGGGCGTCAGCGTGAATGACCAGCCGGCATGCCCGACCACCCACAGCGTCGCCGCCACGACGACGACCAGTGCGACGGTTGCGATCGGTCCCGCCACGGCCACCACATCAGTCTTGCCCCCCGGCCCACTCGTCCCGCCAGTCGCCTCGCGGCGCCGTCAGCGTCGGGTTCAGGACGCAGAGAGGCGCTCGGTGCTCTCCTCGGTGCGCTGCAGGAAGGCGACGGCGCCCTGGCGCTCGGCGGTCTTGCGCGCCCGGCACATCCAGCTGTTGATCTCCACGTCGGGACGCCCCATGGCGGCGCTGACCTCGCCGGCCAGCCGGCACAGCTCAGCCTCGTAGTAGTGCTCCCCGGTGGCCTCGGCCTCGGCCAGCCCGCGCTCGACGGCGGCGAGGGCG
>JBOGIC010000896.1:0-5638 GCA_050744985.1 Acidimicrobiales bacterium | reverse complement strand
CTCGACGTCGACGTCGACGTCGACCCCGACCTCGACGGGCGGGCGGGGCGGGCGCACCGAGCGGTACAGGAGGTTGGCGCCCACGGCCGCCAACAGGACGCCGCTCACGAAGCCGAACCACGGGTAGAGTGTCTCGGGCGCCAGGGTCGTCGATACCGACAGGATCAGGCCGAGCACGAGGACACCCGCCGTGTGGGTGAGCGTCATCGTGATGCCGATCAGCCACGCCTGGCGGAACGACCCTCGTTGGCCCACGAGGTACGCGGCCATGACCGTCTTGCCGTGGCCCGGCGCGAGGGCGTGGACGGCGCCCAGGACGATGGCGAGGACGGCGGCCAGCAGCGCGAACAGCACGGTGAGGTCCTGGCGGGCGACGAGGCGCGTGAACGACCGGCTGAACCGGTCGAGGCCCCGGACGCCGACCTCGGGGGGCGGCTCCTGCCCTTCGGCCGCCACCGCCGGCGCGCCACCCGGGCGCACCGCGAAGGCGGCCGATCGCTGGTCCAGGGGAGACGACAGCAAGTCGGTCGGGTACTGGGTCAGGCGTTGGCTGAGGCTGGTCGACGAGACGTTGCTACCCGACAGTGAGACGCGATCGCCGACGGCGACGATCTCTCGCCACCCGACGCGGTCGTCGTAGTTCCGGTTGCGGAAGGCGACCCGGCGTTCGCCCTCCTCGTCGCCCATCGGGGCGACCAGCGAACAGGTGAGCCGAAGGGTCAGCAGATCGGCCTGCCCCACCGGGAAGACCACGCTCGCGGTTGCGCTGCGCACCCGGAGGGTCCGGTCATCCACGCGGAGATCGATGCGTTGCGCCGCCTGCGCACACGCCCGCCGCGCGTAGCCGGACGACTCGTCGCCGCTCACGTCCCCGTCGCCGTTGGCGTCGATGTCCTTGCGGGCCTGGAAGGTCGGGATCTCCGCCATGTCGACGACCATGTCGACGACGACCTGCTCGGGCTGAACGCGCAGGCCGCTGTAGAGGTTGACGGTGAAGTTCCCGAGCGGGTGCGCCAGCGCCGCCCGGGCGGGCACGACGATCGTCGCGGCCGCCACGAGGGCCAGGACCACCGCCGGGCGTCGCAGGCGGATCACCTTCGACCCGAGAGTTTCGCCAGTGCCTCCCGCGCCCGCGGCGCTTCGAGGGGATCGAACCGGGGGCTGATGGCCAGCGCCCGGGACAGCTCGGCCGTGGCCCGGTCAACATCGCCCACCGCCACCGAGATCATGCCCGCGTGGTAGAGCAGCCGGGGGTCCACCGTGCGCTGGGCCAGCGCCTTGTCGATCGCGTCACGCGCCTCTCGCGGCCGGGCGTTCTTGTAGAGCGCCCAAGCGTAGGCGTCGTAGCCGAAGACGTCCTTGCGCACCTGCAGCTCGCCCTCGCTGAGGCGGACCGCCTCGTCGAGCTTCGTGTCGTGGTCGGCGTAGAACAGGGCGAGCACCCGGTTGTACACCTGCTGGTTGAGCTGGCCGAGGCGCCCGATCACCTCGACGGTCCCGTACTCCGCGTCGGCACGCCCGGGCTTGCCGTCGAGCCAGTAGAGGTCGCCGAGGGCGGCGAGCGCGGCCGGGTCGGGCAGCACCGCCACGGCCTGCTCGTACAACGAGATGGCCTCGCCGCGACGACCCTGAGCGGCCCGGGCCCGGGCCAGCCCGGCGAGTGGGACGAACGTGCCCGGCGCCTCGTCCAGGGCCGCCGAGAACGCCTTGGCCGCCTCACCGTAGTGGCCCGTGTCGAATTCGACCTGGCCGTGATAGGACTGGTAGAGGCTCAAGCTGGCGCCTCCGAGAGCAGTGGCCCGCGCCTGCTCCTCGGCGACGACCGCGAGCCGCCGGGCGTCCTCGGGCCGACCCTGGAGATAGGCGAGGCGGGCCCGCCGGATGCTGGTCGCCGCCGAATCCGGCTTGGCCGCGGCCAGGCGTTCGTAGACCCGCTGCGCCTCGCCGTAGGCACCCAGCTCGAGGTGGGCGTCGCCCACCGTCGCCAGCGCGCCTACCTGAGACGGGTCGTCGGCGACGACGCCCTCGGCCAGGGACAGGGCACCGGCAAAGTCGTGGGTGGTGTAGCGGACCGACGCCAGGAGGCTGCGGGCATCGAGGTCGGTGGCCGCCAACTCGAGGGCCCGGTTGGCGGCCGCCTCGGCCTGGGAGTAGTTCCGGATGTCGCCGTTCGCGCGCGCCCGCTGGAGGTACAGCTGGCCCAACTCCGTGAGGCGGGTGGCCGAGGGGGTGGTGCGGACCTCCGCTTCGAGGACACCGATCAGGCGGTCGACCTCCTCGCGGTTGGCCGTGGCCGCGTAGCCGTCCGAGCGCGAGCGCCCGCCGTCCGGCTCCGGACGCCATCGGAGGTAGCTGCCGCCGACGACGGCCACCGTCACGACGGCGAGCACGACGATTCCCGTCCAGGTACGGGTCTTCGCCGTCGGCGGTGGCCCGGGGGCTCGGAGCGGGACGGCGCCGTTCGCGGCGTCGCCGTCCCGGATTCCGATCAGCGGGGTGTCGCTCAGTGCGGTGCGCCGAGGAAGGGGAACGTGGACCGGTAGTCGTTGTGGGGCCCGACGCAATCGGTCGTGACCAAGCCGTTGGTGACGATGGGCAACTCGTTGTCGATCACGTCGTCGGCCAAGGCCCGACCGTTGGTGATGCCGTCGGTCGTGGGGTTGGCGGGATTGAACGGGAGGACGTCAGGCAACAGGATGCCGGCGATGGCATTGAGCGTCGCGGCGGAGCGAGGCGGAATCCCGGCCAGGCTCTGCGCCACGCCGTCGAAGCGGCTCAGCACGAGTAGCACGTTGTCCCTGAACGTGTGGCCGTCGGCCGTCAGCGACGTGGCGTCGTTGGCCGGGTTCACGATGGCGTTGAACAGGTTCTTGTCCTGCTCGTTCCCCTCGTCCAGCAGCTTCTTGAACCCGTTGAAGACCGTGTTGATGGCGGGGCGGCCCATGCGGTCGATCTGGGCGCCGCCGCCCCCGACCGACCCGCCCTTCACCGTGTTGGCCCACACGCCGCCCCCGGAACCGAGAGACGAGTTGGGGACTTCGAGGACGATGGCGTTGCTGTTGAAATTGGCGAACGTGTCGATCCCCGTCGTGGTGGCGCACACCTGCCTGCCGGTCTCGCCGTGCAGGTTGAGGGGCAGGATGCGCTGGTCGAGCCGGGCCTGCACCGTGTTGTTGAAGGCCACGAGGTCGAAGAAGAAGGGGTCGGACACCTTCCCGGCGAAGGCCCGGCCACCCTCGATCGAAGCCGTCGTGTTGGTCTGGCCCTGCCCGATGCGAGCGATGCGCAGGCCGTCGGTGCGATAGACGACGTACGGCTGCACGCCTGGTGCGATCTGGCGGAAGAACTGGAGGGTGTAGGTGAGGTTCGGCCCGACGTGGATCTTGTAGAGCAGGTCGGTGCCGTAGGTCGGGTCGGTGGTGACGACGCCGAGGGCCGGATGCGTCGTGATGGCCAGGACACTTCGACCCGAGACCTGCGGTGAGCGGAACGCGTACACGTCGGCGATGTCGGCGTCGTTGCGGTTGCTCGGCGATATGAACGAACCCGGGGCATCGAAGTGGTCGGCGGCATTCCCCAGATTCGGCGCCGTGGCGACTGCCATCGTCAGGGCCGAAACCGCCAGGCCGACACCAAGAACGAACCGTCGCTTGCGCATGAGGTCCCCCCCTCGCTCTCGGGGCCGGCGCGGGTGCGGCCCCCTCGCTGTCCGCCAAGCGTCTGGTCTGACGGGTGACCTCCGCCAATGACGCCTGCGGTCAGTCTCGTCCCCGTCGAAGGCTTCCGCAACCGATCATTTCGGCCGCTCCGGGTCGACGCCGCGCCGTGCGACATCGGTCAGGGCGGGAATGGGTCGTTGAGGTGGGCCCGAAAGACGTCGTCGCGTTGCGGCCACTCGGCAGGAGACTCAGGCCAGGTCTGCACCTGATCCTCCGCCCAGTCGGCCCACAACCAGATTGTCTTGGCGTGGTCAACCACGAACTGGAAGACGAGGGCGTTGATCGCCATACGAGCGGGGAACGGCCCGGCGCCGGTCGCATAGCCCTCGGCGATCACCCGGCCCTTCGCAAGCGTCTTCTCCGCGTCGGCCTTGATCGCCGCGAGGCGATCGAGAAGGTCCTGACGGCTCGCGTGCTCGGCGTAGAAGATCTTCAGCAGGTTCTCGAACTCGAGCACGGGGCCCGTCCCCGGCTTCGGAACCCAGCGGCGGAGCGCCGTCCGACCCTTCGCGGTGATCGAATACACGACGCGGGGGCGGCGGCCGACGTATTCCGTCCGGGCGGAGGCGAGGCCGTTGGCGGCGAGCGTCTTTGCCGCGGCGGTCAGATTGCTCTCGGCGCGGGGCCAGAAGTTGTGCAGGCTGCGCTCCATCTGTCGCGCCAGGTCGTAGGCCGTCCACGGGCGGATCGCGAGCAGCCCAAGCACGGCGTACGCCGTCGTGGTCAGGTCCCGGGAGCGCACCCGTTGACAATACCCCTATCAGGGGTATCATGCGGTAGATATCCCTAACAGGGGTATTGCAGGTGAGCCGGGGGAGCGAGAGTGGACGAACTGATCGAGCTGCACCGTCTGTCCGCCGCGGAGTTCGCCGGGAGAGTCGAGAGGCTGGGCGAAGCCGACTGGCGCCGCCCGACACCTTGCGACGGGTGGGACGTCCGGCAGTTGGTCGACCACGTCGTCCGCTTCAACCTCTACGTCTCGGCGCTTCTCGACGGCCTGACCATCGCCGACGTCGCGCTCCCGGACGACGTCCTCGGCCGCGACCCCGCGGCCGTGACGCTCGAATCGGTGAGGACAGCCCAGGCGGCCTTCGAGCGACCGGGCGCGCTCGACGGGCTCGTCCATCATCCGGCTGCGGACATCCCCGGGTCCCTGTTCCTCGTGTTCCGGGTCTTTGACTTCGTCGTACACGGCTGGGACCTGGCGCAGGGCGTGGGTGCGGTCTTCGAGACGGGACCAACCCTCCTCGCGTTCACGCTTACGCAAGCTCGGGAGCTCGAAGGGGCAATGGCTGCCTCAGGCCTCTTCGCACCGCCGCGACCGCTCGCCTCCGACGCCGATCCGATGTCGGAGATCCTCGCTCGCACCGGCCGAACCGGGTAGGGCCAGCGGCGCATCATCGCGACCGCATACGGCACGGGGATCTGCCAGCATCGTGCCCTGACGACCGGACGGAGGTGCAGGTGATGGGGGATGCAGCTGACGTGGCGCTGGCGTACTTCCGGGCACTGAGCGAGGGAGATGTCGAGACCGCGGTGAGCCTGATCGCCGACGGTGCCGACTTCCGCTCTCCGATGGGCAGCATGTCCGGCAAGGACGCGATCCGCGCCTTCCTCGGCGGGTTCGACTCGGCGTTCCCCGGCGCCCACTTCGACGTCGAGCACACGCTCGAGGACGGGGACATGGTCGCGGTCGAGGGCGCGTACCGCGGCGTGCACGGTGGCCCGCTCACGACCCCGGGCGGGGTGCTGCCGGCGACGGGGCGCTCGGTCAGCGCCCCCTTCGTCACCGTCTTCGATGTCGCCGGCGGCCAGATCCGCTCCCATCGCCCGTATTGGGACGTGGCCGGGTTCATGGCCCAGCTGACCGGTTGACCGAGGAGGCGCATGCCTCCAAGCCGGCGCGCCGCCCAGAGCCG
>JBOGIC010000895.1:0-1932 GCA_050744985.1 Acidimicrobiales bacterium | reverse complement strand
ACGTCTCCAACCCCGGTGATGGCCATCAGCGTTCGGGTTAGTCCCAGGCCGAACCCGCCGTGGGGCGGGCAGCCGTAGCGGAAGAAGTCGAGGTAGGTCCGGACCACCTCGACCCGCTCCGGGTTGTACGCCGCTTGGGCCACGAGGCGGTCGTGGCGGTGTTCTCGCTGTGCGCCGGTTGTGACCTCGAGCCCATTCCAGAGCAGGTCGAAGCTCCGCGTGAGGTCCGACCCGTTGTCGAGGCGCATGTGGTAGAAGGGCCGGACGGCCGCGGGGTACTCGGTCACGAAGACCAGCTCGTGCCCGTACCGGGCGGCGACCTGCTCGCCGAGGCGCCGCTCGCCGTCGGCGTCGATGTCGCCGTCGAAGCCCAGCAAGCGCTGCGCCTCCGCCAGGGGGATCCGCGGGAACGGGACTTCGGGCACGCGCAACTGCCGGCCGAAGTGGCGGTGGAGGTCCCGGCCGTGGGCGTGCTCGACGGCGGCCAGCACATGGCCGAGCCACTGCTCCTCGAGGGCCATGACGTCCTCGTGCGAGTCGATCCACGACACCTCGACGTCCACACTCGTGAACTCGGTGTCGTGGCGCTGGTTGACGAGCGGGTTGGCCCGGAATACGGGGCCTATCTCGAAGACGCGGTCGAAGCCGGCCGCCATCGCCATCTGCTTGAAGAACTGCGGTGACTGCGCGAGGTAGGCCGTGCGGTCGAAGTACCCGACGGAGAACAACTCGCGGCCCGACCGGTTCGGCATCGCCCGCAGCTTCGGCGAGTGCACCTCCAGGTAGCCGTGCGCCGCCCACCACTCCCGCATGGCGCCTTCCATGGTCGTCTGGATCTCGAACACGAGCCGGTTCCGGGGGCGGCGAAGGTCGAGATAGCGCCAGTCGAGCCGGGCGTCGAGGGGCGATGTCGCGTCGATGGGGAGCGGGCGCTCGGCCGGGCCGGCCACGTGCAACCGCTCCACCAGAAGGCCGTCGTCGACGACCGTCCCCCACACCTCGATGGCCGATCCGGGTGGCACCTCCTCGAGGCTTTGAGCGTCGAGGAGGCCGACGGTGCCGGTGTGGTCGCGTAGCGCCGGTGGTTCGGCCCAACCGCACACGCGGACGCGTTCACCGACCACGAGGTCGCGGACCAGCGTGCGCTTCACAACGTCAGGTCCATCAGATCGTGCCCGGGGATCACCTCTCCGTCGAAGTCTTTGACACCGTCGCGCCAGTGCTCGTTGGGTAGCTCGTCGTCGCCCGGGATGAAGTGGGTGAGCACAAGGCGCCGCACGCCGGCGTCCGCCGCGATCTTGCCGACGGCGCTGAGCGGCGTATGAGCGGTGGTCAGGTGGTGCTGCCGCCGCTCCGCCTCCCACGACCCGTCGCCGCCGCCGCCGCCGTCGTCGTCGCCGTCGCCGTCGCCGGGGACGGTGTCGTCGTAGACCTCGTGCACGAGGATGTCGGCGCCGCGCGCCAGCGTGATCAGGTTGCCGCACGGCGCCGTGTCGCCCGAGAACACGACCGATCCGGCCGCCGTGTCGAAGCGGAAGGCGAAGGCAGGGATGACGGGGCCGTGCTCGACGAGGATGGCCGTGACCCGGGCGTCGCCGTCCTCGGTGACGAGCACCGGCTCGGAGGCGGCGGCGATCTCGTGCGGTACGACGAGGCCGGTGAGGTCATGGCGACCGGCCTCACGCATACGGATGTTCAGGTCGTAGGCGTGGGCCTCGACGTTCGCCCGGATGACGTCGACGAGGCCCGGCGTGGGGTTGGCCGGCGCCACGACGGGGGTGGCGTGGCCGGGCTCGTCGGGCGGGAGGGCGCCCGCCGGCCCCGGCCCGTACACGTCGACCGGCGGGTTCCACTGCAGGATGGGCCAGCCGAGGAGGAACAGGTTGAACAGGTCGCAGACGTGGTCGGAGTGGAGGTGCGTGACGTACACCT
>JBOGIC010000894.1:0-4741 GCA_050744985.1 Acidimicrobiales bacterium | reverse complement strand
TCTCCTGGATCTTCTGCTCGACCGCAGCCTTGAGCAAGGGGTAGACGGCGGCGAGCAGCACCAGGCCGGCGGCGTCGAGGAGCGGCTCGGCGCACTCCTTCAGGATGGCCGGCGCCTCGGCCAGGCTGGGCGGCCCGCCGTCGCCGGCGGTGACGTTGGCGTAGGCGCACTCCATGATCCCGAGGACGGTGGCGGCCGGCAGGTAGAACACCGAGACGAGCTTGAAGACAGCGTCCACGAACAGTCCCAACTGCGAGGCCGCCGCCGGGACGCGAGCGAAGCCGTCGTCGGCCAGGCGCATCGTGACCGTCGCCTCACCCCCGGACGGCAGGAAGTACCTCGTCGAGAAGAGGCGGTGCAGCAGCGCGGACACACCTTCGTCGAGGTTCCCGGGCGTCGACGGTGGCGCCGTCGCACCGGTCGGCAACTCGAGCACGAGACTGTAGGACCGGTTGTTCACGACCTTGGCGGTGACTACTCCGGCCCGCTCGGCGCCTTCGGCACAGGCGAGGACCATGTCGACCAACTCGGGATACGGCGCGGGTGGCGCATCCGGCACCCCGCTCACGATGAACGGCTCGACCTTGTAGGAGAAGCCGTCCGGCGCGGTCGCGCACGACGGAGGCCGAGCCCGCGCTCCCGCCAGGCGGAGCAGCTGGACATAGCCCGCGACGGCCGCGTCGACCACCTTCTGAACGACCCACACGAAGGCGCGGATCAGCGAGAAGTGGTCCACCGCCGCGGACACGTCCCGCTCGGTCACCTGACCCGTGAGGGGCTCCCACCGGTCGGCGGCTTCGTCGAAGTGAGCGACGAACGCCATCGCCCGGTCCGCGCCCTCCGGCAGTCCGCGTTCGGGGATTCGCACGCGGACGGTCGCAGGCGATCGCAACGTCGCACCGCCGAGGCCGACGTCGTACGCCTCGCCGACGGCCGACGCGCCGGGGAGCGGCGTCTCTTCCCGAGCCGGGCGAATCGAAACGGTCGTGTCCGCGGAGAGCGCGCCCGGGGCGAATACCACCGAGACCTGGTCGCCCAGGCTGGCCTGGCCACCGGCGGCGGCACGGATCTCGGTCGTTGTGGCCCCCGTGGAACCGCCGCCGCGGCTGAGCGCGACAACCGCCGCCAAACCGCCCGCGACGACCACGACCGCGAGCACGACCGCCAACCGCACCCGCCTGTGCTGGCTCGGCCCGGGCCCCGCCGCGTCCCCGTCCATGCTCCTCCCTCAGACCTCGAACGTCCCGCCCGTGCGCCAGTAGAACCCGTCCCGGCGGCGCAGGAACTCTTCGTCCACGAGGTACCGGCGCAGCGTGGCAACGTCGGCGTTGAACGCGCGCAGGCGCTCGTTGACCTCCGCCTCCGGGTAGCTCCGCCCCGGCTCGAACGTCTTGGCGACGAAGTCGAGCACGACGAGGCGCTTGGCCCGGGCCGTCGGGATCTGGATCAGCTGTCCGTCGCGCATGAACGTCCTCAGCACACGGTCGGCGTCGGCCCCGAGGCCCGACTCGGGCGTGACCGGCGGCGCCGGCCGGTCGAGCGAGTCGAACGCGTCACGGAACCGCTCGCGCACCAGGACGTACCCGTCGTCGCGCTGCTCCAGGAGGCCGCCGCTGAGAAGGCGCGCCAGCGCACGGCCCGCATGCGGTACGTCGAGACCAGCCGCCGACGCGATGTCGGCCGGGCGGCGGGCTCCGAGGGCGAGCGCGGCGACGACGTTGAGGCGGTCGTCGTCGGCTAGCAGGCCCAAGAGCGTGAATGCCTCGGCCCCCGTCGTCGTCGTAGTCGTCGTCGTGGTCATGAACGATCCTCCATCTCCCAGGCGTGGTCGAGCACGTGCCACGCGACCCGCCGCGCCGTGTACCGCACGGGCCATCCCTTCTCCACCGGCGGCTCGCCGTCCGACGGCGTCCGCAGCACGGCGAGGAACGCGTCGC
This sequence comes from Acidimicrobiales bacterium, assembly GCA_050744985.1. Lineage (GTDB taxonomy): Bacteria > Actinomycetota > Acidimicrobiia > Acidimicrobiales > AC-14 > JBOGIC01. The sequence goes on along the minus strand of JBOGIC010000894.1, from coordinate 2,804 downwards.
GCGCCTCGCCGATGGCCGCGGTGTCGGCGATCGCAGGTTGCTTGAACCGCACGCCGACCTTCCGCAAGTAGACCGACTCGGCGCCGAGCACGTGGTCGATCATCTTGTCGCGGTCGCGCCCGCCACCACGGGGCCCCCTGCGCAGTTCCGCCGGCGCGCCGGCGGCCACCGCGTCGAACGTGTCCCACGCCGCCTTGACCAGCGCGCCGATCTTCTCGCCCTGCTTGGCCGTCAGCTTCCTGCGATCGCACGCCGCCCACGCCGACGGCGCGCCGATGTCGGTCGTGGCGTCGCCGCGTACACGCTCGTCGACGTCGAACGACGTGCGTTTCGGCAGCGACAATCCTGCCGCTTCGGCCACGGGCTCGTAGCGCTCGCAGTACTCGGCCAGCGCGTCGAGGGCCAGTTCCTCGGACCTCGCGGCACGGCTCCAACCCGGCCAGTCCACGGCGCACGCGAACACCTTCTTGGTCCCTGCTTCGACGTAGACCTTCAAGGGCTCAGCGCCTCCGCCACGCGCTGCAGTTCTGCAATCGCGGCCCGCAGGTCTTTCGGGTCGTCGCTCGCCTCGACCTGGCCGCCCAGGTCGTTCGCCAGCGAGCGCAGCAGTTCGGAGTACGTCCCGGCCCGGCCCGCGTCCTCCTCCACCAGCGCACCGGCGGTCGCCCGCGCCTGCGGCGCCTGGGTCGCCAGGATCGTCACCGCCTCGCGCGGCGCCAGCCCGCCGACGAGCAATGCGGTCGCGGTCTGCACGACGAGCTCCGCGGCCAGGCGCGGCGCGATCATGCGCGCCTCTCCGCGCCGGCGAGCACGAGGTCGGCGGCGCGGTGGCCCGACATCACCGCTCCCTCCATATGGCCGGCGCCCTCGGTGGCGGTCTCTGTACCGGCAAAGGCGAGCCGGCCGTCCCACTGCGCGCGGGCAAAGGCCGGGTTCCCGTAGGGCAGCGGCTCGCGCACCCACACCACCTCGTCGTTGGTGAGCGGGTCGCCCGACCAGTCCCGCTCGAAGTAGCGCAATGGGTCCGCGGCCGCGGGCCCGAAGAGGCGGCCGAGGTGCGCAAAGACCACGTCGAGACGGTCGTCGAAGCTGAGGTCGCGATACTCGTGGCTCGGTGCCACGAACGCCCACAGCCCCGCGACGTTGCCGTCGTCGTTGCCGGCGTCGTGCACCTCGCGCAGCGGACCGGACCGGCACAGCGCCAGGCCCGACTTCCCGTCCTCGCGCCAGAACGGCGACTCGTACACGGCGACGCTCTTCAGCGCCGTCGCCATCCATGTGGGCGTGCCGCGCAGAACCTCACTCAGTTCGTCGGTCAGGTCGGGCGTGAAGGCCACCTCGTCGACCAGGAGCCGCGGCGGCACGGCGACGATGGCGAAGTCCGCCGCGATGTCGTACGCCCGCCCGTCGGGCCCGGCTACGTTCGCCGTCACGGCCGCGCCGTCGTATTCGACGGCCATAACCGTCGTGCTGAGGACGACGGCGCCCTCGGGCAGCCGGGCGGCCAGGCGCTCACACACTCGCTGCGCCCCGCCGACGAACCGCAGCTCCTGCGGGTCCGGCGGCGGGATCTCCACGGCCTCGGTCTCGATCATCGCCCGCCCGTCGCGGTACTGCGGGAACACCCCGATGCCGAGCTCGCGTGCCAGCGCCTGCATCCTGGGCTGATCGGTCCAGTGCCAGGTGGCGCCCGCATCGAACCAGGCCGCCTCGCCGAGGCCTTCGGGCGTGACGGTCATCATCCGGCCGCCCACGAACGGTCGGGCCTCGACGACCACCACCTCGTGGCCGTGGGCGTGCAGCGCGGTCGCCGCCGTGAGCCCCGCGAGACCACCGCCGACAGTGAGGACCCTCAAGGGTCGACCCGTCCGGCGAAGTGGGCGGCCGCGCCGGGGCGCACCAGCTCATAGGCGGCGTAGCGCTGGCCCCCCGGGGCCCGGAAGCTGGCGCACGGCCCGTGGGGGATCTCCAGCTCGACGATGTCGGTGAGACCTCCGGCACGCAACGCCTCGACGGTAGCGGCGTAGTCGGCCACCCGGTACACGAGGACGGGCGTCTCCCCCTCGAGGTGCCCCGACAGCAGAATCTCCGGCCCCCCCTCGGCCACCCGCAGGCAGGCGACGACGGTGCCCATCCCGCGCACCTTCCAGATCAGGTCGGCGCCGAGAACCTCCTGGTAGCGGCGGGTGGCGGCGTCCACATCGGCCGTCGGCACGTAGACGAAGTCGAGTGAGAGGAACACCCTTCGGTCGACGCTACCGGGATCGGTGCGCTCCCACCGGGACTTGAACTCTGCGACGACCTTGCTACGGTGTCTCGACCCCGTCGCCGCGGGCGGAGCGAGAACGTCGCGGCGATGACGACAACGGAAGGGAGCCCGCTACACACCCACGCCCTGACGAAGGTCGCACGTACTGCAGCCTTCAGCGGTGCCGTCTGCACCTCGTATGGACGCGGCTGTCCCGAGCGCTTCCCCGAAGCTCGCGAGCTGTATGCCGAAAGACGCATCCGCATTTCTGCCCACACCTGATGCCCCCAGCCGGGGCTCCGTCAAGGAGGCGCAAGATGCGCAAACACAGACATTCGGCGGCAGTCATATCGACCGTGGCGGCCATGACCGTCGTGGCCACCGGATTCCTCTTCATGCCCGCCCGGGCGCAGGAGGCCCCGGAGGCCTCGGTCTCCGACGGCCCGACGCCCGAGGAGCTCGCCCGGCCGGAACGGGCCGACTACTGGGCCGGCCGCGCCGCCCGTGCCGCCGCGCGGGCGGAGTCGCGGGGTGAGCCCATCCCGCCCGCACTGGC
>JBOGIC010000893.1:0-4149 GCA_050744985.1 Acidimicrobiales bacterium | reverse complement strand
CCTCGCGGTCGACCTTCACGTTGACGAACAGGCGGTTCATCACCGACGCGACGGCGGGGTCCTCGAAGGACTCGTGGGCCATCACGTGGCACCAGTGGCAGGCGGCGTAGCCGACCGACAGCAGGATGGGCTTGTCCTCGGCGCGCGCCCGCTCGAAGGCCTCCTCGCCCCACGGGTACCAGTCGACGGGGTTGTCCTTGTGCTGCTGCAGGTAAGGGCTGGTCTCGTTCGCGAGCCGGTTCATCTTGTCCAGCCTAGGTTTGCGCTGTGCCCCCGCTCGCCCGCGACCTCCTGGAAGTCCTCATGGTTGTGGCCCTGGGCGGAATGCTGTGGTCGGCGGTCGCCCGCATCCGGCGCGGCCACGTGCGCATCGATCGGTGCGAGGGTTGCGGCCGCCCTGTCTCACGCACCTACGCTCGCTGTCCGCGCTGCGGCGAGCCGGCTCAGTAGATCTGAACCGGGGCGCCCAGGGGCACCATGGTGGTGACCTGGGAGATGTCTTCGTTGGTCATGCGGACGCAGCCGTTGCTTGCCGGCGAGCCGATGAGGGCGGGATTGTTGGTGCCGTGGATGGCGATCTGGCCGTTGCCGCCGCCGAAGCTGTAGTGGACGTTGGAGAACGCCGCCACGCTGATCTGGTAGGCGCCGTACGGGCCGCTGGTGTCCGACAGCGCCACCACACCGTCCACGAAGAACGAACCCGTTGGCGTGGGTGCGCTGGACAGGCCGGGGGCGACCGGCGCGTCGAACAGCTTGCCCTTGGTGTCGTAGACGGTGAGCTGGCGGGCGGCGATGTCGATCTCGATGCGCTGGTTGACCTGGCGGGTCGTAACGTCCCCCGCCCGCACCCACGCCGTGGCCATGTTGGGCCGCATCGAGACCTGCACGTTGAGCCAGTCGCCCTGCCGGCCCATCACCAGGAAGACGACGGGCAGCCCCTCCCACGTCGGGTTGTCCATCCAGTCGCCGGGCTCGGCGTCGCCCGGCGCACTGAAGATGGGGATCTCCGGGCCCCGGGCGTCGGCCACCGTCGCCGGCAGCGGCACGGGCCGGGCCGTACCGACCCGGAGCGTGCGGCCGGGGCCCCGTGCCACATCGACCAGGGGCGGCTCGGTCGTCGGCGGCGCGGGCGGGAACTCGTTGAGCACCTCGGGCTCGGAGGTCGGCTCCGGCAGGGTGATCGGCGCCGACGTGGGGCCCGGACCGGTCGACAGCGACACGTCGAGGCCCCGCGGCCAGCTGACCGCGAGGAACACGCCCATGACGAGCGCCACCAGGCCGACGGCTGTCCATCCCTTCCGCCCCAGCACGGCGTCGAGGGTACAGGGACAATGGAGGGTCGTGGGATCGATCCTGCTCGTCGAGGACGACGGCTCGGTGCGGGAGGCGGTGGCCCTTGCCCTCGAGGGCGACGGCCACCGCGTCCAGACCGCGGTGTCCGGCGAGGAGGCCCTGAGCCGCTTCCGCCGCGAGCGGCCCGACCTCGTGCTGCTCGACGTGATGCTGCCCGGCACCGACGGCCTCGAGGTGTGCCGGCAGATCCGCCGGGACGACCAGGTGCCGATCATCATGCTGACCGCCCGCTCCGACGCCATCGACGTGGTGCTGGGGCTCGAGTCGGGGGCCGACGACTACGTCACCAAGCCGTTCGAGACCCGCGTGCTGCTGGCGCGGGTGAAGGCGGTGCTGCGCCGCCAGACCCGCGAGCCCGCCGCCAGCTCGCTGCGGGTGGGGCCGCTCGTGATCGACCCGGCGGCGATGACGGTGACCCGCGAGGGCGAGGAGGTCCACCTCACCCGCACCGAGTTCCGCCTTCTGTACGAACTGGCCCGCCGGCCCAGCCAGGTCTTCACTCGGGCCATGCTGCTCGAGCAGGTCTGGGACTACAGCTACCTGGGCGACTCGCGCCTGGTGGACGTGTGTGTCCAGCGGCTGCGGGCCAAGGTGGAGGACGACCCCGCCCGCCCGGCGCTGATCCACACGGTGAGGGGGGTCGGCTACAAACTGGTCGCGGCGCCGTGAAGGGCCTCCGGCCCCGTTTGGTGGCGACGTTCGCCCTTGTCGCCGCCGTCACGTCGGTGGCCCTGGCCGTCACGTCCTACGTCATCGTGCGGCGCGTGGTGCTGGAGCGGGCCACCGACGCGGCCGTGCGGGAGACCCAGACCCGGGTGGCCGAGGCCGCCACCCGGCTGCCGGCTCGCGCCACTGCGAGCGAGGTGCGCTTCCTCGTGGCCCGGCTCCCCGGGACGGGGGGCACCGGTGTGTTGGTGGTGGCCGACGACGGAACAAGCGACGCCTCGCCACCGTCGCTCAGCCCGGCCGATGTCCCACGCTCGCTGGAATCGCCACCGGCCGACCGGGTGTCGTGGGTGCGCACCGGCGACTCCATCGTCGTCGCGGCGCGCCTGCCCGACGGGCCCCGCCTCTACCTGTTCTTCCCTCTGGCCGAGGCGCTGGCCGACATCGAGGTGCTGCGCAACGTGCTGGCCGTGGCGGGCACCGCCCTCGTGCTGCTGTCCGCCCTCGTGGGCGTGCTCGCCACCCGCGGGCTGCTCCTGCCCCTGCGGCGGGCCCGCCAGGCGGCCAACCGCATCCAGGCCGGGATGCTGGACACGCGCCTGCCCGAGGAGGGCCACGACGAGTTCACCGACCTGGCCCGATCGTTCAACCGCATGGCCGACGCCCTCGAACGCACGCTGGCCAACCAACGGCGGTTCGTGTCCGATGTCTCCCACGAATTGCGGACGCCCCTCACCGCCCTCACGACCGCCGCCGACGTGCTCGAGGCCAACGCCGGCGGGCTCAACGACCAGGGCCGGCGGGCGGCTCGGCTGCTGGTCGTCGAGTCCCGGCGCCTCGGGCGCATGGTCGAGGACCTGATGGAGATCTCCCGGTTCGACGCCGGCGTGCCGTCCATGGTGTGGGAGCCGGTGGACCTGGCCCACCAGGTCACCGGGGCGGTCGCGTCACGGGGCTGGACCGATCGGGTCGGCACCGTGCTGGCGCCCGACGCCACGACCTGGGGCGACCCCCGCCGCCTCGACCGGGTCGTCGCCAACCTGATCGGCAACGCCCTCGAGCACGGGGCACCCCCGGTAACCGTCACGGTCGCGGTCCACGGCGACGCCATCAGCCTCGCGGTCGACGACTCCGGCCCCGGCATCCCCCCCGACCAGCTCGAGCACCTGTTCGAGCGGTTCTACAAGGGCGACCCGAGCCGGTCACGGGGCGGCAGCGGCCTCGGCCTCGCCATCGCCCGGGAGAACGCCCGGCTCCACGGCGGCGACATCATCGTCCAGACGATTGGGGGTCGCGGCTCGCGGTTCACCTTCACGCTGCCCCGCCGCGACGGCCCACCGAGCGATCCCCAGCCGACCGCTCAGTACGAGCGGGCGCGGCCTACTTGAACCAGATGCGCTGGTAGTCCCGGCTCTGGGGGTGGATGAGCAGCGCCACCAGGGCGATCTCGAACATCAGGGTGAGAAGCGGCACGTCGAAGGGGTTGCCGTTGACGATGAACCGGATCACGAACGGGAGCAGGGCCACCGCGACGGCGAGCCCGTACCCCCACTTGCGCTCGTTGGCGATGCCGAACCCGGCGGCGATGCCGGCGGCCACCAGGGCGACGGCCAGCGGCGGGAACAGCGAGTAGATGAGCATCTGGATGATCGCGAACGCCGCATTGGCGTACAGCAGAAAGACGGCGATCTGCAGCGTCTGAGGCTGGGCCGGGTTGAGGAACCGGCGGCGGCGTTCCATCGGCACAGTCTTGCAGGCCGCGGATCACCCCGCGAGGACGCGCGCGGCGAGCTGGCCGCATGCGGCGTCGATATCCGTACCCCGGTTGCGCCGGATCGTCACATTCACGCCCGCCGCCCGCAGCGTGTCGCGAAACAGCAGCACACCGGCTCTCGGCGTGCCCGGCGTGGCGTACCCGGGCGTCGGGTTGAGCGGGATCAGGTTGACGTGGGCCCGCAGCGGCCGGGCGAAGGCGGCCAGTTCGGCGGCGTCCGACGGGCGGTCGTTGACCCGGTCGATCAGCGCCCATTCGATGGACAGCCGCCGGTTCTTGGCCGCGAGGTACGCCCGGCACGCGTCGGCCACCTCGGCCAGCGGGTAGCGCTTGTTCAGGGGCACCAGCTCGTCCCG
>JBOGIC010000892.1:0-4852 GCA_050744985.1 Acidimicrobiales bacterium | reverse complement strand
ACGCTTCCTGTCGTCGCGATCCCGCTTCATGCTCATCCAGCGAGTCCTTCAACAGCTCGGGCGTCTCTCGACAGCCGTCCCTGATGTGCTGTAGAGTGCCTCGCTCATTTGGGCGTCCGAGGGCCGTGCTGGTCGCGACGGGGGCGGGAGGCGGGGCGTGCAGCTGCAGGTGCTCGAGACGCGATCGGTTTGTTTGCGGCGTTTTTCCTAATCTCCTTGGTCGCATCGGCCTTTGTAGAGATTATGAGCACCATACTTAAGAAGCGCTCGACGGACCTAGACGATGTGCTCAATGAGATGCTCTCGGCGGGTTCAACGAATGGGATCGACTTCAAGGGAACGTCGATCTACAGGGCGATGCAGGCTGCCAGTGGTGCCAGTAGCGTGAAATTGCTACGTTCGTCGACCAACGAAAGACCGAGTCGACTGCCGTCCTACATGTCCGCCCGATCGTTCGCGGACGGGGTCATCGAGGGGCTCGTCAAGCTCAAGACTGGAAATAGGACGACCGCCGAGGTGGTTTCGACGCTCCCTGACGGTCCGCTCAAGGAACGGATAACGACCCTACTCGCCGAGATGGGTGACGATGTTGTCGCCGTCAAAGCGGGTCTCGAAGGCTGGTTCGACGACACGATGGACCGCCTCGAAGGAGCATTCAAGCGGTGGTCACAGTGGTGGCTGCTCGGTGTCGGCTTGGTTCTCGCGCTGATCTTGAACGTGTCTGCAGTCCGCATCGTCGACTCGCTCTGGAACGACGCCACCCTGCGGACTGCGGTCGCCGAATCGGCGGTCAACGTGACCGACCGGCCGTGCCCCGACGCACAAGCCGACTGTACGCCAGAGGACAAGGTCGAGAAGGCCATCGCCGACTTGAGCAGTCTTCGCCTGCCGATCGGATGGGCAAAAGGATGGTCGAATGAGTCGGGGTGGTTCTGGACACTCCTCGGGACACTCATAACCGGCTTGGCGGTTGTCCTCGGTGCTCCGTTCTGGTTCGACCTCCTAACCCGCCTAGCCGGCATCCGGGCTGGCCGAGGTGTTCCTCCGAGAGCAGCGAGCGACCCAGCTTCCGCAACGCTCCAACTGGCGCAGACAGCGGGTATGCGAGCGGCGCCAGGATTCTCGGCGCTCTAGCGGTCATCTGGAACTCCGACGCAGGCGAATCGCGACCCGCCTGCCGCCGACTCCCGATCGCAGATTGATGCGTGAACCCAACCGCGGCTCGAAATGCTGGCAAGCGAAGCGCGGGCTCCCCGCCCCTCACTCGTCACTCCTCATGCAGGACGCTCTGCGACGTCCCGGAGGAGGGACCTCTACCGAGTCATTCCCCCGCCGTGCGCGGGAAGTTCCGATGGCGGGGCGCCGGATGCCCGTTTGAGGATCCCGCTACGGGATCGGCCCACGGCACGATGATCTGAACCATCCCGGCGACTCGGGTCAACCCCAGTCACGGTTGTGCGGACGGCCAAGCGGGAACTCCATACTGTCGCCAGGCGCGGCGCGTTCGTCTGGCGCAAAGACCTTCGAAGTCGCTTAGGGACGGCACCCGCGACGGTGGCATCCAGTCGTATTTGATCGCGGTCTGCACCATGGTTGATACATATGCGTGGAACATCAGCCGCCCTGCGGTCTTGACGCCGAGGGAAGTCAACCGTGTGCGCACGCCCGGGTCGTCCTGGTCGCCCAGCGCGTTCCACCACGTATGGCCCTGGGTCGGATCGTCCGTCTTTCGGGCGCGCATCGCGTTCAGCGCCGCCTGCGCTGCTTGCCGCTCGTCCCCTTGGTCGAGCGACTTCCAGGGATCGTCGTCGATAGACACCACGCACACAGACGTGTCGGAACGCAACGCGACCTCGATGCCGTCCAGGATTCGTCGCGTATTCGACTGATGGATCGCATCGATGCAGAGCGGCAGGGTTCGGAGGCGCCGGAACCAGCCGCCGCGGGGCGTCCTCCGCTGGGGCACGCCGGAGTTCACCACGATGAGTTCAGTGGGCGCTGGCCCCAGATCGCTGCGAACCGGGTCTGGCAGCGAACCGTCCGCCCATTGCGAGAAGAATGACACGCCTAGATTGTCCCGCAACCCGCCGTCGGCCAGGCAGGTCGTGGCGAGGACCGAACCCTTCCGGTCTGGCAGGCCAAGTTCGGTGGAGTCCATGAACTGCGGCGGAAGCAAGCCAGGAAATGCGGACGACGCGAGCATGGCGTCTCTCAGAGGAAGAGCGCCGGCGTGCCCCGAGACCATCTCAGGCAGCACCCCATGGTCGGGCACCGTCGCCGACGATCCTGCGACAAACAACGGGCTGATGTAGAACGAGGTTCCCGTTGCCAGCTCGGTGGCGCAGAACACCGGCACGTAGTGGCTGCGAGCCAGATCCGCCATGGAAGCAGTCTCGTACCGTCGAGCTTCAGGGCCACTGTCCTTCCCTGCGTCTTGCAGGAGACTCTGGAGACCGAGCTTGACCAGTGGCTCCACCAAGCTCACGAGCAATAGGCCAGTGACCACCGCCACGACGAGAGGGAGGGCTAGGCCGAGGCGGCTCAGGATCCCGCTCCGCAGACCCGAGAAGAGCACGATCTGAGTACCCAGGTTCAACACGATCGCCAGCGAGATCCCCGCCAGTGCCCCGAAGCTGATCGTGCTCTGGTTGGCTAGCGCGGACGCGAGCATTGCAAACTGACGCCGTCGCTCGCCAGGGGTAGTGCATTGCTCGTCGGCTAGACGTGTCGCGAGGAAGCCGTTGGTGATCGAACCTCCTGACACCGACGAGATGGCGACGACGTCGTCGAGGCGGCCGATGTCATTTAGGTAGTGGACGACACCCAAAGAGAAAGCGGCGGCGCGGTACCCCCCACCGCCGAATGTGACGCCTAGCCTGGTCATCGCCGCACGGTGTCAGCGTCCTCACGGGCACCAAGGAGTCGGGACCGCAACGGACGCCTGCTCTTCGAGCCGGCTCGCGGTTGCCTCCAGACTCGAAGGGCCATCCCAGAGGAAGTCCTGGAAGATCTTGAACATACCCTTCCGGTCGGTACTTCCGAAGGAGGAGGGGAAAGAGTCGGAAAGGTCGTAGCGGGCGGCGTTTTTGTCCCCTGCACTCCTCACCGCGTCAACGACGGCGAACAGCTCGTCGGGGAAGAGCTTCGGGTTGACTTTGAGGTTGGGAGAGATGAACCCGCCTGTTTGGACTGCGAGATCGGCCCACGGCTTCGCTGCCTCCGGCTTGGCCAGGAAGTTGATTAGGTCGTTGCCAGCCGCGCTCCGCCGGAGCTGGACGGCGACATCGCCGCCGACGAGCAACGAGGGCCGTTCGCCGTGGAACGAGGGAAACGGGAAGTAGCGCGCCTCCACGCTCGCGTACTTCGCAATCTCCGACGCTGTGTAGTCAGCGCCCGAAAGCATCGCCGCTCGCTGGCGATCGCTGGAGAAAACCTGCTCGACCGACTTCTCGTAAGTAGTGTAGATCGCGTCCCGGCCGCCGGCGATCCAATCCGAGCGCACAACCTGGGCCATGGTGGCGAGGGCATCCTTCACGGTCGGATCGGTGAATCGGATCTGCCGGCACGCCAATCTGCGATACCGCTCCTCCCCGGCGGTGCGGAGGTAGATGTTCTCGAACCAATCGGTGAGATTCCAGGCGTCGCCACCGCCTACGGCCAAAGGCGTGACGCTTCGGTCGGCCAACGCTTTCACGACGGCTTGGAGCTGTACCCACGTCTCGGGTTCACGGACGTTCGCATCTCGAAAGGTGGGGGCGCTGTACCAGAACAGCGACTTGTGGTTGGCCTTCACGAAGACGCCGTACAGAATGTCGTTGACAGTCGTCAGCTGGCGCCAGAAGCCGGTATAGTTGTCGTGCACCAGTTGGGCCGTGCTCGAGCTGACCGGCTGCAAGGCGTTTAGCCGGATCAGTTTCGTCATCGCTCCTGTCTGAGGCAGGATGGCGATATCGGGCGGACCGCCTTGATCGTACGGCCCTCCACGCTCGACTCGCTCGCGAAGCTCTTCGCCGATGTCGCGCTGGATCGAGTGATACTGCACCACGGTCTTGCGATCACGCTGCTCGACAAACGCCGACAGGACACTACGGAAGTTCGCCTCTTCGGTACCGGTCCATTTGGCCACGACGTCAATCGTGTCGGCAGGAGGCGGTCGAAGGATGGTGACGAGGCCAAGGATCAAGACTGGGATCAGGAGGACGATGACGACGATGATGATGACTTTCCTACGGGTCATAAGGTCCAATCAAAAGGGAAGCGGCCGTCCACACGCATGGGGACCAAGATCCCAACCCGTCCCCGGTAGTCGTGCCGGAGCCGTGCCATCTCCGCCGCCAGAGGCCATGCGGATAACCTAACCCGGTCCGGCACCCCGTCCAACTCGGCCCGCAGGCTCGGCCCGGTCTTCGCACGGACAGTCCGGTCTCCGACATAGCCGACGACGCTGAAAATGCGCGCCACCGGCGACAGCCTTCGACGTGAAGTCGGTAAGCCAGACGAACAGGTCCCAGTCGATACCGACCGGCAACACCACTGCGCGGTTGAAGCTCTGCTCAACGGTCATCCCGGTGTCATGCCTGGAGTTTCGACCCCGCTGGCGGCGCACCGCTCGGATGCGACAAGCCGCCCTTGCCGCGGGGTGTGCTTCGCCGGCGGCAGTACGGCGACCTAAAGCCGACCGGTGCCCGCAAGGGGAACGGCGAGCGGGGCGCGCGCCGCGCGACCCGGGGGTGTCCCCGAAGGGGAACGGTGACCGGGAGGTCCCGGAGCCGGACCGGCGAGCGTGTGCCGGAGTCGGAACGGCGAGCGGGGCGCGCGGCACGCGCGTCCCGGGGGTCCCCGAAGGGGAACG
>JBOGIC010000891.1:0-1799 GCA_050744985.1 Acidimicrobiales bacterium | reverse complement strand
CGCCCGAGGGCGGGCGTGGGGAGGCCGGCGTGGGGACAGCGGCGTGGCCCGCCCGGACGGCGCCCAAGAGGCGGGCGCGAGCCGTCTGCTCGTCGATCCCGGCGAGGTCGATGTACCCGCCGGCCGGGACCGTGTCGGCCGCGAGCTCCGCCACGCCGACCAGCAGAAGGTCCTCACCCGGGGTGATGAGGGCCGGGCTGCGGTCGGCGGTCGAGCCGGAGGCGACCGGTGCGGACGAGAGGACGGCGACGGTGTGCCGAGCCCGGCTCGTGGGCGCGATCCGGGCCGTCCCGGGGACCCACGCCTGGGTGACGACCCGGTGACCCAGGATTTCGAGCTCCCACGCGATCCACTCGGCCCAGGCCCGGTCGACGGCGGCGTACGTCACGCAGTAGTCGGCGTCGGCGTCGGTCGCCGCCGGGCCCGCGCCCTTCCGGGCCCAGTCCCGCGGCCCGATCGACGACACTGCGGCGGTCCACGGGCGGGCGGCGTCAGCTAGCGGCTCACGGCCCTCACCGGTCTGCACGGCTACTCCCTGGTTTCAGCGATCCTTGACGCGACCGGCACGGTGCGGCGCGATCGTTCCGGCCCTTGCCGTCGATCCCTGGCCTGCCCGACCCAGCTATGCCATAAACCTAGGTCACGTCGGGTGGCGTTCAGACCGCGGGCCCCACCAGCCTCGACATGAGCGTGTGCGCCGGAACGACGGGCCCGTCCATGACGGCCCGCTCGCTGTACTCGCCGCCCGGGCCGGGATGCTCGGAGTCGACCAGCACGTACGGCACCGGGTCGGAGGTGTGGGTGCGGGTGCGCAGCAACGTCGGGTGGTCGGGCATGAGCAGCAGCCGCCACGGGCCCAGCCGGTCGAGGCCCTCGACAAGCGGCCCGATGATGCGCCGGTCCCAGTTCTCGAGCGCTTCGACCTTGGCCTGGAGGTCGCCGGCGTGGCCCGCCTCGTCGCTGGCCTCGACGTGGATGAGGAACAGGTCGGTGCCGTCCGCCAGCGCGTCGAGGCAGGCGTCGCGCTTGCCTTCGTAGTTGGTGTCGTACCAGCCCGTGGCGCCTTCGACCGGGATGACCGGGATGCCGGCCAGCACGCCCAGGCCGCGTACGAGGTCGACGGCCGACACGAGGCCGGCGCTCAGGCCGTAGGTCTCGGTGAACGACGGGATCACCGGCTGGGGGCCCTGGCCCCACAGCCAGACCTGGTTGGCGGCCAGGCCGGGGAAGCCGGCGAGTATTTCGCGCGACCTGTCCATGATGTTGCGCAGGGCGGGCGCGGCGGGGCCGGTCGGCCAGACCGCCGGCGCGCCCGTGAGGTCGTGGGGCGGTGTGCAGTCGGCGTCGGCCCATGTGCGGGGGGCCACCATGATGTGGCGGTACTGGACGCCGGCGTGGAACCGGACGCCCTCCTGGCCGTCGCCCAACGCTCGGTCGACGGCGGCGATCACCTCGGCCGCGTCGGGCGTGGACGGGTGGCCGCCGGCGAAGTCCACCATCGTGCCGTCGTCGCCGACGGTCACGAGGTTGCAGCGGTAGGCGACCTGATCGGGGTCGAGGCGCAGACCCATGGCCGCCGCCTCGATCGGCGCCCGTCCGGTGTGGTAGCGGGCCGGGTCGTAGCCCAAGATCGACAGGTTGCCCACGTCCGAGCCGGCCGGGAAGCCGAGGGGGATGGTCGCGGCCCGCCCGACCTGGCCCCGGGCCGCGAGCGTCGCGAGGTTGGGCATGGCGGCGGCCTCGAGCGGCGTCCTCCCGCCCAGCGCGGCGACCGGCTCGTCCGCCGCCCCGTCCGGCAC
>JBOGIC010000890.1:0-4037 GCA_050744985.1 Acidimicrobiales bacterium | reverse complement strand
ACGCCGACCTGGGCGGCGGCGGTGACGGCCAGGGCGTCCGCCAGCGGCCGGGGACCGGGCATCGTCCGGGCCAGCGGGCGGGCCAGGACGGCGATGCCCAGGCACGCGCCGACCGACAGCCGGAAGCCGATCGAGTGCACGAGGAGCGGGTCGACGAGCAGCAGGCCGGTCACGGCCAGGGCGAGGATGCGGACCGTCGACGCGGGCCGGCCCAGGGCGGAGGCGAGCAGGGCGATCGACGCCATGGCCACTGCTCGGAGCACGGATGGCTCCCAGCGGGTGATCGTGCCGAACAGGGCCAGGACGCCGAGCCCGGCGGCGAGCCGGCTCCACAGGCCGAGCCGGCGGAGCAACGGCGCGGCCAGGGCGAGGACGAAGGCGACGTTCTGGCCCGACACCACGAGGAGGTGGGTGAGGCCCGAGGCGCGGAAGTCGTAGGCGACTTCGGGCGGCTGGCCCCGGTCGTCGCCGAGCACGAACCCGGTGAACAGGCCGCGGCGGTCGGGTGACAACGAGGAGGCGCCGCCCACGAGCGTCTGGCGGAAGCGGTTGGCGACGCGGCTGGACCACCCGCCGGCCGTCCAGGCGCCGACCGACTCGACCGTGAGCCGGCCCGAGACGTGGCGCGTGGCGAGCCAGCGGCGCTGGCCGTCGGGCACGGCGCCGAGGTGGCCGCTGACCTCGACCCGCTGACCGGCCAGCCGATCGCGCAGCGCCCCCGCCGCCCGGCCCCTCGCCCAGGCCTCGACCCGGCGGTGGCCCAGCCGGACGTCCACCCGCAGCGCACCGGCGATGTCCTGCGGGTCAGAGACCAGGGTGACGGTGCCGCGCAGGGGTGCCGGCTCCGGCGGCTCCAGCCCCGCCCATGATCTCGTCGCCAAGCCGGACGCGGCCAGCGCGACGCCCACCCCGAGCAGCCACGGCCACCGGGCGGCGAGCGCCACGACGAGGGCGACGCCCGCGGCGACCAGGGGCACCGGCCGAGCGGCGAGGGCGCCACCGGCGGCCGCGAGGGCGACGAGGATGGCGGCGCGGTCGGTCACGGGCTCACACCTTCACCAGCGGCCGGACGGTCTCCAGCTTGCTGGGGCCGATGCCGGGCACCTCGAGAAGCTCGTTCACCGAACGGAACCGGCCGTGACGATTGCGGTAGGTGAGGATCGCCTGAGCCGTGGCCGGACCGATCCCCGGGAGGGCATCGAGTGCATCGGCGGTGGCGGCGTTCAGATCGACGGGCCCCGGTTTGGCGCTCGCCGGCGGGGCCGCACCCACCTCGCCGGCCGTTGCCTCGCCCTTGCGGGCCAGGTGCACCCGGTCGCCGTCGTTCACCCGGACGGCGAGGTTGACCCGGTCGAGGTCGGCCTCGGCCACCGGGCCACCGGCGGCGGCCAGCACGTCGGCCACACGGGACCCGGCCGGCACGGCGTAGACCCCGGGATTGGCCACCGCCCCGGCGGCGTGCACGGTGACCGCCGCCGTGCTGGGCGGCGTCGGGGCGGCCGCCGGCGGCACGGTGCCGTCGGCCCCGGCGACGGGCAGGGTGAGCTGCGGTGTGGCGCCGGCGGGCGGGCGCAGGATCAGGACGGCGAGCAGGACGAGCACGACGCCGGCCACGGCGATGCCGGCCAGGGCGGGGCGGTGGGGCAGGCGGTCGCGCCACCCCGACCACCAGTCAGCCATCGGCGAGGGCATCGGCGAGGGCATCGGCGACGGCATCGGCGAAGACGGTTCGAGCGAAGAAGAAGAAGACGACGAAGACGAAGGCTCCACGGGGCGCGTTCCTCCAAGGGCAGGAAATTGCGAGGGGGAAGCGCCGGGCCGCGCTCGGCGGCGAAGATCAGTCTACGGCGGGGGTGTGACGGTCACCACCCTCGGCCGCGAATTTCCGGGCCGCGTCCTCGGCCTCGACCTCCAGTGGGATGAGCCGGTACGCGGCCCGGTGGCCGAACCCCCGCCAACGCCACCGGGCATAGGAGCCGAGGTAGATCCACAGGAAGCGGAAGATCCCCAACTCGCGCCATTGCCGGACGTGTTCGTCCTCGTGCCGCAAGAGCACGGCGTTGCGCGCGTGGCGGCGCCGCACGGAGATGACCGAGCCGATCGTGATGGCGTCGGAGCCGGGCGGCACCGGCCCGCCCACGAGGAGCCAGTGGTCGCCGCGCCGCTCGAGCTTCATGGAGAGATCAGTACAGACGCGAGGTGAGCGCCCGCCGGTAACGCGGCGTGCGGGGGTCGTCCGGTCCGAGCAGTTCGAGGAGGTCCACGAACTCCTGGCGCGCCGTGGTGTCGTCCTTCACGCGCTCGAGCAAATCGTCCAGACGGGATTCGACGTCGTCCTCGGCGCCATCGGCCACCTCCGGACCGACGCGGGCGATGGCGGCGATGCGGCGCCCCTCGGCCGACTCGGGCACCCGGGCCAGCAGCGCCAGCGCTTCGGTGCCCTCGCCCCGTTCCGCCAGCACTTCGGCCAGCTTGTGGACGGCGCCCTCGTGGGCGGGGTCGATCTCGAGCGCCTGGCGCAGGGACGCCTCATCACCTTGGGCAGCCAGCCGGTCACTCTCGGTCTCGGCCGGCGCCAGGCTCTGCACGAACTCCCGCACGCGGGCCTCGGGCAGCGAGCCGATGAAGGAGTCGACGACCTGGCCGTTGCGCAGCGCATAGACGGCGGGGATGGACTGCACCCGGAACGTCGCCGCAACCCGCGGATTGGTGTCGACATCCACCTTCACCAACTCGACCCGGCCGCCGGTCTCGCCGACCACCTTCTCGATGATCGGGCCGAGGGTGCGGCACGGTCCGCACCACTCCGCCCACAGGTCGATGACAACCGGGACGTCTTTGGATCGGGCGATCACGTCCTGCTCGAACGTCGCATCCGTCACGTCAATACTCATCGCCGTCTCCAACCCTTCCTTGGCGGCTCGGATTCCACCTCACTCTGTTCTACCGTGATTCGGTGACGTCCCATGCCGACCTCTACCGGTTGGAGCCCGACCGGCCCGAGGTCGCCTCGCCCGTGCTGGTCACGGCACCCGACGGATGGATCGACGCCGGGCTCGGCGGGGGCGGCGCCATGGCCGCGCTGCTCGAAGGGATGGACACGTCGCTGGTCGCCCGTTTCGACACCGACGCCCTGCTCGACCACCGGGCCCGCCGGCCGGTGGCGCGCATCACCGACGGGGTCTACGTCGACGTGCTGTGGCCCCAGATCGAGCTGCGGGCGGGCCGGGACGCCGACGGCCACGACATCCTCGTGCTCGTGGGCCCGGAGCCCGACCACTCGTGGAAGGCGTTCGCGGCGGCGGTCGGCGACTTGGCCCAGCAGCTCGGCGTCCGCATGCTCGTCGCCCTGAGCGCCTTCCCGGCGCCCGTTCCCCACACCCGGCCGTCCCGGTTGGTGGCGACGGCGACCTCGGCCGAGCAGGCGGAACGGGTCGGGGTCGTCCGGGGGAGCCTCGACGTCCCCGGCGGGGTGGTGATCGCCCTCCAACAGGAGTTCGCCACGCTGGACATCCCGGCGCTGGCGCTATGGGCGCGGGTACCGCACTACGCGGCGAGCATGCCGTACCCGGAGGCCAGTGTCGCGCTCATCGAAGGTTTGGGTGAGCTCGCCGGTCTCACCCTCGACAGCGCCGGCCTGCGAGAAGCCGCCGATGCCACCCGCCAGAGGCTCGACGAGCTCACAGCGAACAGCGTCGAGCACCTCTCCCTCGTGCGCCAGCTCGAGGCCCAGGTCGACGCCGACGCGGCGGGGGGTGACGGTGAGCCCGAGGGTGATGATGGAGGGCCGGGCTGGTCGAACCTACCCAGCGGCGACGACCTTGCGGCTGAGGTCGAGCGTTTTCTTCGCGATCAGGGCGAGTAACCCTGGCACGGCTGCCTCCAACACCGTAGGCTCCCACGCCCATGGGGCGGGGACGCAGGTGGGGAGCGCTGGCGGCCACGGCCCTGGCGACGGTGTCGCTGGGTGTGACGCAGGTCGGCCCGGCCTACGGCTACGAGGCCCGTGGCTACGACATCTCCTGGCCGCAGTGCGG